>NZ_DAIUBO010000040.1:0-21939 GCF_036846665.1 Amaricoccus sp.
CACCGAGGATGCAAGATGCCGCCTGCGTCAACGTCACCTCGCCAGCCGGCCGCATGACCGTGCCGAAGATCGTCGAGCCGATGCCGACGATGACGGCCAGCACCAGCACCTTGATGCCTGAGGAGACGACATTGCCGAGCACCCGCTCGGCCATGAAGGCGGTCTTGCCGAACAGGCCGAAGGGGATCAGCACGAAGCCCGCGAGCGTCGTCAACTTGAACTCGATCAGCGTCACGAAGAGCTGCACGGCGAGCAGGAAGAAGGCCAGCAGCACCAGCGCCCAGGCAAAAAGCAGGCAGGCGATCTGGATGAAGTTCTCGAAGAAGGCGACAAAGCCCATGAGATCGGCGGTGGATTCCAGAAGCGGTCGCCCGGCATCCAGCCCGGTCTGCGCCACGCGGCCGGGGCGCAGGAGATCGGCGGGAGAGAAACCGGTCCCGGAGGCGAGTAGCCCCAGCCCCGCGAAACTGTCGAAGACCACGGCCGCGAGGCTGTTCCAGTTGGAGATCAGGAAGGCGAAAACCCCGACGAAGAGGGTTTTTTTCACGAGGCGGGCGATGATGTCGTCATCGGCGCCCCAGGCCCAGAACAGCGCGGCCAGCGTCACGTCGATCACGATCAGCGTGCTGGCGATGAAGGCGACCTCGCCACCGAGCAGCCCGAAGCCGCTGTCGATATAGGAGGTGAAGACCCCGAGGAAGGTGTCGATGACGCCGGTGCCGCCCATGGTTCACTCGCCCCCGGTCCGGTCACGCCCGAGAAAGCGGTCACGGGTTTCGGCCCAGACGGCGAGGCAGTCGGGATCTGAGGCTGCGGCTTCACCCAGTTCCTGGCAGCGCCGGTGTGCGGCCCGGAGCGGATCGACCTCCGGCGCGACCAACGGTGCCGGACGAACCGCCTGCCCTGCCTCGTCCCGGCCCCTCTCCACCAGTGCCGCGGTGATCGCGATGGCGACGAAAACGATGGCGGCGATACGCGCGAGGACCGATCCCTCCATGGGCCTGCCTCCCCTCAGTTGTTGAACATCCGGGCATTGCCGGGCTGATAGCCCGCGCCCGGGGTGAGGAACCGCTCGCGTTGGACGCGGCCCTGTTCGGCGGCGGCAGACCGTTCGGCCTCGACCAGAGCACTCGCGCGGCCATTGGCGGCGACGACCGCGATCAGGTCGGCGATCTGCTGGGATTGCAGCGCCAGAAGCTGGTTGCCCGCCTGTGTCGCCTGCAGGGCACCGACGGCGGATTGGCTTTCGCCGACAAGGGCGGAGAGCTCGGCGCGCTGGCCGTTGAGATTGCCGACGACGCCCGCCTGCACGCGCAGCGCGTCCTGCAGACCGCCGATGGTGTTTTCCCAACGGGACCGGGCATCGGCCAGAAGCTGCGCCTCAGGCGCGGCCATGGGGATGTTGGCGTAGTCCTGCTGGAACACCTGATCGATCTGGGCGACGTCGAAGGCGATGTTCTGCGCCTGCGAGAGGAGCTGCCGTGTCCGGTCGACATTCTGCTGCAGCGCCTGCAACGAGGAATAGGGCAGGCTCGCAAGGTTGCGGGCCTGGTTGATCAGCATCTGCGCCTCGTTCTGCAGCTGGGTGATCTGGTTGTTGATCTGCTCCAGCGCCCGGGCGGCGGAGAGGATGTTCTCGGCGTGATTGCGCGGGTCGTAGACGATGCGCCCGCCCCCGCCGAAGAGGAAGGCCTGGGCGGGCGGCGCGAAGATCGGCGAGAGGCCGAGGGGTGCTGCAAGGGTCAGCGCCAGCGCAGAGGCGCTGGCGAGCTTGGTCAAACGATGGGCGGCATGGGTCATGGAGTGGTCTCCTCTGCGGGTTGGGTGGATTGGGGGATCGGCGCTTCCGGTGCCTCGGGCTCCGGCGCGAGATTGGTCAGCTTGGGTATCAACTCGGCGGCCCAGCCGACCCCACGGGCTTCGAGCCAGGCGACGAGGAAGCCCTCGCGCCCATGCTCTGAGAGGATCTCCGAGATCAGCGCCTGGTCGGATTTGGACGAGGCCGCACAGAGCGCGAGACCCACCTCGGAGAGGCCCAGCTCGAAAAGCCGGTTGCCCCGCCGCGACTGGCAATAGTAGTCGCGCTTGGGCGTGGCGCGGGCGAGGATCTCGATCTGGCGGTCATTGAGACCGAAGCGGCGGTAGATCGCGGTGATCTGCGGCTCGATGGCCCGTTCATTGGGGAGAAGCAGCCGGGTCGGGCAGCTTTCGATGATCGCGGGCGCAATGGCGGAGGCGTCGACATCCGAAAGCGACTGGGTCGCGAAGATCACCGAGGCGTTCTTCTTGCGCAGCGTCTTCAGCCATTCGCGGAGCTGACCGGCGAAACCCTCGTCATCGAGCGCGAGCCAGCCCTCGTCGATGATCAGGAGCGTCGGCCGCCCGTCGAGCCGATCACCGATGCGATGGAAAAGATAGGAGAGCACCGCGGGTGCCGCGGCGGTGCCGACCAGACCCTCGATTTCGAAGGCCTGGACGGAGGCGGCGCCCAGCTCTTCGATCTCGGCATCCAGGAGCCGCCCATGCGCCCCGCCGAGGCAATAGGGCTGCAGGGCCTGTTTCAGGTCCGAAGATTGCAGCAGGACCGCGAGACCGGTGATCGTACGTTCGCTGATCGGGGCCGAGGCCAGCGAGGTCAGGGCGGACCAGAGATGCTCCTTCACCTCCGGGGTGATCGCGATGCCTTCGCGCGCAAGGATCGCGCCGATCCAGCCCGCGGCCCAGCTCCGCTCGGCGGGATCATCGATGCGCGCGAGCGGCTGGAGGGAGACCGTCGTTTCCGCGGCCTCGGTCAATTCGCCTCCCAGATCATGCCAGTCCCCACCCATGGCGAGGGTGGCGGCGCGGATCGAGCCCCCGAAATCGAAAGCGAAGAACTGGGCTTGCGCGTAGCGGCGGAACTGCAGCGCCATGAGCGCGAGCAGCACGGATTTGCCGGCCCCGGTCGGGCCGACCACCAGCGTGTGGCCGACATCGCCCACATGGAGCGAGAGACGGAACGGTGTCGCGCCGTCGGTCTTGCCGTAGAGCAGCGGCGGGCCGTCGAAATGCGCATCCCGCTCTTCCCCCGCCCAGACGGCGGAGAGCGGGATCATATGGGCGAGGTTCAAGGTGGAGATCGGCGGCTGGCGGACATTGGCATAAGCCTGTCCCGGCAGCGAGCCGAGCCAGGCATCGACCGCGTTGACCGTCTCGACCATGGCGGTGAAGTCCCTGCCCTGCACCACCTTCTCGACGAGGCGCAGTTTCTCGTCGGCGCGGCGCGGATCGCCGTCCCAGACAATAAGGGTCGCCGTGACATAGGCCTCGCCCGCAATGTCGGCGCCGAGTTCCTGCAGGGCCATATCGGCATCGGCGGCCTTGTTGGCGGCGTCCGTGTCGACCAGCGCCGATTGCTCGTTGGTCATCACCTCCTTCAGGATCGCGGCGATGGATTTGCGCTTGGCGAACCATTGGCGGCGGATGCGGGCGACCATTCGCGCGGCCTCCGTCTTGTTCATCAGGATCGCGCGGGTCGCCCAGCGATAGGGAAAGGCCAGCCGGTTGAGATCATCGAGGATCCCGGGCGTGGTGGCGGTCGGGAAGCCCGAGAGGGTCAGGACGCGCAGATGGGCGTCCCCCAGCCGGGGCTCCAGCCCGCCGGTCAGGGGCTGGTCGGCCAGGAGCGCGTCTAGATAAGCCGGGGTTTCCGGCACGCGTACGCGGTGCGCTTGCGTAGAGATCGTGGAATGCAGGTAAGTCAGCGTTTCGCTGTCACCCATCCAGCGGCATTCGGGCATGATGCCGTCGAAAAGCGCCAGCACCCGGTCGGTGCGGTCGATGAAGCCGCGCAGCACCTCGCCCGCATCGATGCCGGTCTTGTCGCGGCCTTCGTAGAGCCAGGTCTCGGCCCGCACGGCTTCCTCGGCGGGCGGCAGGTAAAGGAAGGTCAGGACATAGTCCGACTGGAAATGCGCCCCCTGCTCGGCGAAGCCCGCGCGGCGCTCGGCATCGAGGAGCGCCGAAGCAGGATCGGGAAAGCGGCTGTCGGGATAGTCCGCCGCAGCCACGCGCTGCGCCTCGACGAAGATCGCCCAGCCGGACCCGAGGCGACGGAAGGCGTTGTTGATGCGGCCCGCCACGGCCACGAGTTCTGCGGCAACCGCGCTGTCGAGATCGGGGCCGCGGAACCGGGCCGAGCGCTGCAGGCTGCCATCCTTGTTCAGCACCACGCCGGGGGCGACCAGCGCCGCCCAAGGCAGGTAATCCGCCAGCCGCGTCCCTTTCCGGCGATACTCTGTAAGGTTCATCATCGTGCTGCCTCAGACCTCCAAATGACCGGGAAGGCGCAGATGCCGGCGTCCGACCTCGACGAAGAGCGGATCGCGCCGCGCGGCCCAGACCGCCACCAGGTGGCCCAGGAGACCGATGACGATCCCGGCGACCCAGAGCTGCAGCCCGAGCCCGATGGCTCCGGCCAGCGTACCGTTCAGGATCGCGAAGGCCCGCGGCGCACCGGCCAGCAGGATCGGCTCGGTCAAGGCGCGGTGGACCGGGAAGGTGAAGCCCGGCACGTCGGACAATTGTTCGAAGGCTGGCCATTTGCTACTGCTCATGGCGTTCCTCCCTCGCGGCTTTCCACCGGAAAGCCGCGTTCACTGTGGGTGAACCGGTCGTCACCATCAGATCAGCGCCCCGCCGCCGAAGCTGAAGAAGCTCAGGAAAAAGGAACTCGCCGCGAAGGCGATGGAGATGCCGAAGACGATCTGGATCAGGCGGCGGAACCCCCCGGAGGTGTCGCCGAAGGCCAGCGTCAGGCCGGTGACGATGATGATGATCACCGCGATGATCTTGGCGACCGGCCCTTCGATCGACTCGAGGATCGATTGCAGCGGCGCCTCCCAGGGCATGGAGGACCCCGCCGCCCGGGCAGGTCGGGTCAGCATCAGGGTGACGGTTGCGTAGGTGACGGCATGGGCGGCCTGCACGCGCAGCCGGTGAAGGGATCGGGTCATGAAGGGTCTCCTGTGTCGGTTTTCGTCCCGGTCGGCCGCGCCGCCGGGGTGATGCGGTAATCGCCGTCGGGTCCCAGCCCCTCGACGCGGGCGAGCTCGGCGAGGTGGCGGTTGGCCCCGCGCCCGGAGAGAACGGCGATGAGATCGATGGTTTCGGCGATGAGGGCGCGCGGCACGGTCACCACCGCCTCCTGGATGAGCTGTTCCATCCGGCGCAGCGCGCCCAAGGCGGAGCCCGCATGGATGGTGCCGATGCCGCCCGGATGACCGGTGCCCCAGGCCTTCAAGAGGTCCAGCGCCTCGGCCCCGCGCACCTCGCCGATGGGAATGCGGTCGGGGCGCAGGCGCAGCGAGGAGCGGACGAGATCGGAGAGCGAGGCGACCCCATCCTTGGTGCGCAGCGCCACGAGGTTGGGTGCTGTGCATTGCAGCTCGCGCGTGTCCTCGATGATCACGACGCGGTCGGACGATCCGGCCACCTCGGCCAGAAGGGCATTGGTCAGGGTCGTCTTGCCGGTGGAGGTCCCGCCCGCCACGAGGATATTGGCCCGCGTGGCGACGCTCTCGCGCAACAGCGCTGCCTGGGTCTCGGTCATGATCCCGGAGGCGACATAGTCGGCCAGCGTGAAGACCGCGACGGCAGGCTTCCGGATCGCGAAACAGGGCGCGGTGACCACGGGCGGCAGGAGCCCCTCGAAGCGTTCCCCGGTCTCTGGCAATTCGGCCGACACGCGCGGCCGCGCGGCATGCACCTCCGCCCCGACATGATGAGCGACGAGCCGCACGATCCGCTCGCCATCGGCGGGGGACAGCGTGGCGCCGGTATCGGAGAGACCCTCGGAGAGCCGGTCGATCCAGAGCCGCCCGTCAGGATTGAGCATGACCTCGACAATCATCGGGTCTTCCAGAAACCCGGCGATGGCGGGCCCGAGCGCCGTGCGCAGCATCCGCGCGCCGCGGGCCATCGCTTCCGGTTTCCGAGCTGCCTCTGCCATGTTGTCCCCGTTCCGTGAGTGGCCACCGACGGGCGGCCCTGGATCGGGTCCATCAAGAAAACCGGAAACCGGCTTGGCTCAACAGCTCTTCAAGGGGCGTAGCGCCATAGCGTGCAAAGACAGGAGAAAAGGCTGGAGGCGCTCGAACCGGCACCGCGCGATCCATCTTGCCTTTTGGCATGAAATATCTATATTGATGCCAAAGGAGACAGCCATGCAATTCGCCACCGTCCAGCCCGTCCTCGCACGCACCGACCTTCCCGTGATCACCGACGAGGAGGCCGCGGCACTGGCGCGCGCCACCGTCAACCTGTTCCGGGCCTGGGAGCTTACGGATGCGGAAGCCCGCACCCTGCTGGGCGACATGGCACAGCGCACCTGGGCGCGCTGGAAGACCGGCGATATCGGGCGGATCGACCGCGACCTGCGTGCGCGCATGGCGATCCTGATGGGGATCCACAAGGCGCTGCGCTATCTCTTCATCGACCCTGCCCGGGGCTACGCGTGGATCCGCAAGCCGAATGCCGCCTTCTCGGGCCGGAGCGCGCTGGACGTCATGCTCCGGGGCGAGATCACCGACCTGATCGATCTGCGCGCCTATCTCGATGCCGAACGGGGTGCCTGGTGAATATGCCTGTCCGCCGCGTGACCTGGTCGCGCACGGTCCGCATCATTCGCACGATCCATCCGCCCATCGACCTCTTCGAGGACATCGCCGATCCGGCCGATTGGGAGGCGCTGGCCTCGGCCGAGGCCAAGTTCAACCCGCGCATCCGCGAGAGCATCGGCGATCTGTCCAAGGTGCCCGTCGCCCGGCGCGTGACCGGCCCCGGCGCCAGCTGGGTGATGGCGCCCTTCGTGCATTGCTCGCCCGTGCGGCCCGGACGGTTTTCGGATGGCAGTTTCGGCCTCTACTACGCGGGCGACCGCACCGAGGTGGCGATTGCCGAGACCATCCATCACCACGCCCGCTTCATGCGCGCGACAGAAGAAGCCCCCGGCTGGACCTCGCAATTCCGCGAACTGATCGGGTCGGTCGACACCGATCTCGACGACGCCACGGGCCGCGCCGATCTGCTCGACCCGGACGACTACCGCCCCTCGCAACTCTTCGGCACCGAGCGACGCGCAGCCGGATCGAACGGCATCACCTGGCCCAGCGTCCGCTTTCCCGAGGGCCAGTGCATCGCCGTCTTCTGGCCCGACGTGATCCCGATCCCGACCCAAGGCGCGCATTTCGCGTATCACTGGAACGGCACGGCCGTCGATTACGTGAAGCGGCTGGATAATGGGGAGGTCTTCTCTGTTGTCGCCTAGCGTATTCAATCAGCCTCTTCAAACAGCCCCGAAACGCATTGCGACGGATGTTCGATCACATTACCGTGGCAACGAACAGCGTTGTCCAAGGAATTGTAAATACGCAGGAATTTCATCGGCTTTTCACTTGTGCAAGCCAACCAAGGAAAAAGAAGAAACATGAACCAGGCTGCTCACAATAAGCTCATATCCTTCATCTGGTCCATCGCTGATGACTGCCTTCGCGACGTCTATGTCCGTGGCAAGTATCGCGATGTCATCCTGCCGATGGTTGTCCTGCGCCGCCTCGATACCTTGTTGGAACCCACGAAAGACGCTGTGCTTGAGGAAGTCCGCTTCCAGCGCGAAGAGATGAAGGCAACCGAGTTAGACGATGCCCCCCTGACCGCAGCGTCGGGCTATGTGTTCTACAACACCAGCAAGTGGACGCTGAAGCAGCTCTACGCGACCGCGACCAACAACCAACAAATCCTGCTGGCCAATGTCGAGGAGTACCTCGGCGGCTTCAGCGACAACGTCAAAGAGATCATCGCCCGCTTCAAGCTGCTCGAGCAGATGCGGCACATGGCGAACAAGCAGGTCCTGCTCGACGTGCTGGAAAAGTTCATCTCGCCCTACATCAACCTGACGCCCGACGACGCTGAAGACCCCGACGGCAACATGATGCCCGGGCTGTCGAACCTCGGCATGGGCTATGTCTTCGAAGAGCTGATCCGCAAGTTCAACGAGGAAAACAACGAGGAAGCCGGGGAGCATTTCACCCCGCGCGAAGTCATTCACCTGATGACCCACCTCATCTTCGACCCGATCAGCGACCGGTTGCCGCCGGTGATGACGATCTACGACCCCGCCTGCGGCAGCGGCGGAATGCTGACCGAGGCGCAGAATTACATCAAGGAACCCGACGGCCCAATCGCCGCCAAGGGCGACGTCTACCTCTATGGCAAGGAAATCAACGACGAAACCTATGCCATCTGCAAATCCGACATGATGATCAAGGGCAACAACCCCGAGAACATCAAGGTCGGCTCTACCCTGTCGACCGATGAATTCTCGGGAAACCGCTTCGATTTCATGCTGTCGAACCCGCCCTATGGCAAAAGCTGGAGCAGTGAGCTCAAGCATATCAAGGATGGCAAGGACGTCATCGACCCGCGCTTTCAGGTCGATCTGGCCAACTACTGGGGCAAGGTGGAAACCGTCGATGCCACGCCCCGCTCCAGCGACGGCCAGCTTCTGTTTCTGATGGAGATGGTGGGCAAGATGAAGCCCACCAAGGACAGCGCCATCGGCGCGCGCATCGCCAGCGTCCACAATGGCTCCAGCCTGTTCACCGGCGACGCGGGCAGCGGCGAATCCAACATCCGCCGCCACATCATCGAAAACGACATGCTGGACACCATCATCCAGCTGCCGAACAACTTGTTCTACAACACCGGCATCACCACCTACATCTGGCTTCTGACCAACGCCAAGCCTGAGGCACGGCGGGGCAAGGTGCAGCTGATCGACGCCAACCTGATGTTCCGCAAGCTGCGCAAGAACCTTGGCGACAAGAACTGCGAATTCGCGCCGGAGCATATCGAGGAAATCCTTGCCGCCTACACGGGCTTCGAGCCCATCGAACGCCAGCTTGACGCCAATGGCGACCCGACCGGCATCGCGGTGCAGATCTTCGACAACGCCGATTTCGGCTATCACAAGGTCACCATCGAACGCCCGGACCGCCGCCGCGCGCAATTCAGCGCGGAACGGCTGGAACCCCTGCGCTTCGACAAATCCCTGCGCGAACCGATGGAGCATCTCTGGGCCGAACATGGCGACAAGGTCTATGAGCCGGGCTTTCTGAAAGGCCAGGCCAAGGCGATCCAGGCCTGGTGCGAGGAACAGGAGATCGCGCTGAACGCCAAGAGCCGAGCCAAGCTGGTCGACACCTCCCTCTGGCTTCGAAATCGCGATCTGATCGGGGTGGGCCATCAGTTGATGGAGGCCATCGGCACCGAGGAGACGGCGGATTTCAACGCCTTCCGCGACGGGGTGGCCAAGGTTCTGAAGACCCGCAAGATCAAGCTTTCGGCGACCGAGAAGAACGCGATCCTGAACGCGATCAGCTGGTATGCCGAGGATGCCGAAAAGGTCATCGCCAAGACCCAGCGTCTAACGAAGTCCGAGCTGGAGGAGGAGGCCGCGCGGCTGGGCTGCCGGATCGACGAACTCGGCGATTTCGGCCTCTATGCCCAACCCGATGGCAGTTACCGCACCTACGAATCCAACACCGATCTGCGCGACAGCGAGGCGGTGCCGCTCAAGGACAGCATCCACCGCTATTTCCGCGCCGAGGTGCAGCCGCACGTGCCCGAGGCCTGGATCAACCTCGACACGGTCAAGATCGGCTACGAGATCAGCTTCAACAAGTATTTCTACCGCCACAAGCCGCTGCGCGCGCTGGAAGAGGTGACGCAGGACATTCTGGCATTGGAGGAAAAGGCCGACGGGCTGATCGCGGATATTCTGGGGGTGAAGGTGGCGACGAAGCTGGAGCCAGCGGAATGAACATCGCGGCCTATCCGAAATATGACGGCTACAAAGACAGTGGCGTTGAGTGGCTTGGTAACGTCCCAGATGTCTGGGGAACGAAAAAGCTAAAGTTCGTCACGCAGATCGTGAAGAGAATTGCAGGGCATGAAGGCCCAGACGTCCTTTCGATCACGCAGCAGGGCATTAAGGTAAAAGACATTACAAGCGGCGAGGGACAACTAGCTGAGAACTATTCCAACTATCAGCTGGTCAATCGCGGCGACTTTGCCATGAATCATATGGACCTTCTAACAGGTTATGTGGATATTTCACAATTCGACGGTGTCGTGAGTCCCGACTATCGCGTTTTTCGTCGTACCTCGGATGAGTTGGACGACCGCTACCTCCTTCTCATCTTTCAAATTGGGTACAAGCAGCGCATTTTCTTTCGATACGGGCAAGGTGTGTCGCTTTTGGGCCGTTGGCGTTTCCCAGCCGAAAACTTCAAGGAGTTCCAGGTTCCAATTCCCCCACTCCAGGAACAGCGCGCCATTGCGACTTTTCTGGATGAGAAATGTACCAAGTTGGACGCGGCGGTGCGGATCAAGGAAGAGCAGATCGCGCTTTTGCGCGAGCGGCGGCAGATCCTGATTCAACAGACCGTCACCCGCGGCCTGAACCCCGCCGCCCCCATGAAGGACAGCCGTATAGACTGGATTGGCCAAATCCCCGCGCATTGGGAAGTGCGGCGCAATTTCGTCCTGTTTCGAGAAATGAAGGTCTCCGGGCATGCCGATCTGCCGGTTTTGTCGGTGTCGATACACAGCGGCGTGTCGTCAGAAGAACTGAGCGACGAAGAAAACATCCGCTCGATCATCAAGATCGAGGACCGCACAACTTACAAGGAAGTGAGGCCCGGCGACGTGGCCTACAACATGATGCGCGCATGGCAAGGCGGCATCGGGGCTGTATCGGTGCATGGCATGGTCAGCCCGGCTTATGTGGTTGCGAGGCCAAGGTCAGCGCTGGCTGCGGATTACTTCGAATTGCTGTATCGCTGTCCTGCGTTCATTCGGCAGATGGATGCTGGCTCCAAAGGAATAACTGATTTCCGCAAGCGGCTGTATTGGGACGACTTCAAGAATCTATTGACGCTTGTGCCGCCACGCGATGAGCAATTGGAAATTGTCCAGCACATTGCCGATGTTTCGAAAAAGATCGAGGATGCTATTTCAATCAAGCAAGACCAGATCGCCGCGCTCAAGGAATACAAGACCAGCCTGATCAACGCGGCGGTCACGGGCAAGATCAAGGTGGCGTAAGGGGGATCATGGTCAGCAATACCAAGGAAGTGACACTGGAACAGGCGATCCAGCGGCACCTGACGGGCCTGACGACCGAGGACCTCGCCGGCCAGCCCGCCCCGGATGGCCATGGCCCCTTCCGCCTTGGCCTGCCCGGTGATTTCGACGCCGAATACGCGCTCGACACCCGGCTGTTCTGGGAGTTTCTGGAAACCACCCAAGGCAAGGAGCTTGCCAAGCTGAAGGACCGCAATCCCGGCGACTGGCAGCGCAAGATCCTTGAGCGGTTTGACCGGATGATCAAGAAGAACGGCGTGCTGCATCTGCTGAAAAAGGGCCTCGCCGTTGATGATGCCTCTTTCACGCTGATGTATCCCGCACCGTTGGCGAGTTCCGCCGCGAAGGTCGCCGAGAATTTCGCCGCCAACATCTTCAGCGTGACCCGGCAGGTCCGCTATTCGCAGACCAACCCCGCCGAAGAGATCGACATGGTCCTCTTCGTCAACGGGCTGCCGCTGATCACCATCGAGTTGAAGAACGCCTGGACCGGCCAGACCGCCCGCTATCACGGGCAGAAGCAGTATCGTACCGGCCGCGACGCCACCCAGCCCCTGCTGCAGTTCGGCCGCGCGCTGGTGCACATGGCCGTGGACACCGACGAGGTGTTCATGACCACGAAACTCGCCGGACCCGCGACCTTCTTTTTGCCCTTCAACAAGGGCCACAACGAGGGCGAAGGCAATCCGCCCAACCCGGACGGCCACAAGACCGCCTATCTGTGGGAAGAGGTTTTCAGCAAGGAGAGCCTTGCAGGCATCATCCAGCATTTCGTGCTGTTGGAGGGGAAGGCGACCGAGCCGCTAACCAAGAAGACCCTGATCTTCCCGCGCTATCACCAGCTGGACGTGGTGCGCCGCCTGCTGGACCATGCCGCCACGACGGGCGTTGGCCACAGCTATCTGATCCAGCATTCGGCGGGTTCGGGGAAGTCGAACTCAATCACCTGGACGGCCTACCAGCTGATCGAGACCTATCCTTCGAACGCGGGCATCCCGGGCGCCAAGGGGCTGGACCAGCCGCTGTTCGACAGTGTCATTGTGGTGACCGACCGGCGCCTGCTGGACAAACAGCTGCGCGACAACATCAAGGACTTTTCCGAGGTCAAGAACATTGTCGCCCCGGCGATGCGGTCGGCCGATCTGAAATCGGCGCTGGAGAACGGCAAGAAGATCATCATCACGACGATCCAGAAGTTCCCCTTCATCATCGAGGGGATCGCCGACCTGAGCGACAAGAGGTTCGCGGTGATCATCGACGAGGCGCATAGCGGCCAGAGCGGCAGCGCGCATGACAACATGAACCGCGCGATGGGTGCGGGCGATCAGGACCCGGACGAGGACGATCCGCAGGAGCGAATTCTGGCTGCGATGCAGTCGCGCAAGATGCGCGGCAATGCCTCGTATTTCGCCTTCACGGCGACGCCGAAGAACACGACGCTGGAGAAGTTCGGCGAGCGCCAGGACGACGGGAGCTTCAAGCCCTTCCACCTCTACAGCATGAAGCAGGCCATCGAGGAGGGCTTCATCCTGAACGTGTTGGCGAATTACACGACCTACAAAAGCTATTACGAGATCCAGAAGTCGATTGCCGACAACCCCCTGTTCGATACCAAGAAGGCCCAGAAGAAGCTGCGCGCCTATGTCGAGCGCAGCCAGCAGACAATCAACACCAAGGCCGAGATCATGCTCGACCATTTCATCGAGCAGGTCGTGACCCCGAAAAAGCTGCGCGGCAAAGCCAAGGGGATGATCGTCACCCAGAACATCGAGGCGGCCATCCGCTACTACAATGCGGTGACCAAGCTGCTGGCGGATCGCGGCGACCCGTTCAAGGCGCTGATCGCGTTTTCGGGCGAAAAGGTTGTGGATGGGGTGACCCATACGGAGGCCGAAATGAACGGTTTCCCCGAGTCCGATACCCGGGATCGGTTCGACGAGGACGATTATCGGCTGCTTGTGGTGGCCAATAAGTACCTTACTGGCTTCGATCAGCCAAAGCTGACCACGATGTACGTGGACAAGAAGCTGCAGCATGTCCTTGCTGTGCAAGCCCTGTCGCGCCTGAACCGATCGTCCCAGAAGCTGGGCAAACGGACCGAAGACCTGTTCATCCTGGACTTCTTCAACGACGCATCAGACATCAAGACAGCATTCGACCCGTTCTACACCATCACGACTTTGGCCTCCGCCACTGATGTCAATGTGCTGCACGAATTGAAGGGGTCGCTCGATCAGGTCGGCGTTTACGAATGGCAGGAGGTTGAGGAGTTCGTCGCGCACTATTTCGCGGGCGCAGATGCTCAGGCCCTCAGTCCGCTGATCGATACCGCCGCAGACAGGTTCAACCAGCAACTGGAGCTGCCCGAAAAGGACAAGATCGACTTCAAGATTAAGGCACGACAATTCGTGAAGATTTATGGACAGATGGCATCCATCATGCCGTTCGAGGTCATCGAGTGGGAAAAGCTGTTCTGGTTCCAAAAATTTCTAATACCGAAGTTGAAGATCAAGGATCCCGACAAGGATATGCTCGACGAATTGCTGGAGGCAGTCGACCTGTCCTCATACGGCCTCGAGCGGAAAAAACTCAACCAGACGATCGAGCTTGACGCGGCCGCCACCGCGCTTGAGCCACAGAATCCAAATCCGCGCGGAAACTGGGGCGGCGATAAGGAAGAGGACCCGCTGGACGAGATTATCCGCACATTTAACGAACGCTGGTTCCAAGGGTGGAGTGCGACACCGGAGGAACAAAGAGTAAAGTTCATCAATGTCGTCAACAGCGTCCGTGCTCACCCAGACTATTCTGAAAAATACGAGGCCAATACAGACCCGTATAATCGTGGATTGGCACTTGAGAAAATGCTGCAAGACGTGATGTTGAAACGTAGGAAGGAAGAACTGGAGCTGTACAAGCTCTACGCTTCTGACCCTGCTTTCAAAGCAGCGTGGAGCCAGAGTGTCGAAAAGGTCTTGTTCGAAAATCGTTAGTAAATCTATTCTCCCTCACCCGATTGCGGCGCGTCCCCCGCCACTTCCTCCGCGAACCACCGCCCCTTCTGCACCCGCTTCCCGAGCGCCTCGACAAAGCCATCAAACCGCTCCCGGCCTTTGGCCTGTGCGGCGGCCTGCTGCTCCGGCGCGATCGGTGGGGTTGTGGTGAGCCAGAAGCGGACAAAGAGCGCGAGGGTCTCCGTCGTGATCCGCTGATCACGTTCGAGACGGGCGACCTGTCGTGAGAGGCGGTCGAGGCGGCGCGTCAGGGCGGCCTCCTGCATGTCGGCATGATCGGGGGACAGAAAGGATTCGACCGCTGCCTCCACGATAGCGGAGCGGGTCACCCGTTTCCGCTCAGCGATGTCGTTGATCCGCCCGATCAACTCGGCTGGCAGGGAGAGGTGGAGACGGTCGCGCATGGGTCAGTCCTCAAAGATCGATACCGTCATTGCGGTCCATCGAGGCCTGACGGGCCACCTGTCCCATCTGCTTGCGCAGGGCTTGCCTTTGCCGCGCGGCCTCCTCCGGATCATCATCGAGCATCATCTCGAATTCGCGCGCGGGTTCCTTCGGCGTTTCCCGGGATGCAGCCACATGTTCGGGCAAGTCTGGCTCCCGGCGAAGGCCGGCGTTCGCGTCATCGGCGTTGGTCGACGTCGCGGACGCGCCCGCCGGTGTATCGGCCTCGATGGCCGGAAGCGATGACCATGGATCATTCTGCCGGACCGGCTCTCTTTTCCGCGGTTCAGGTGGCGGCACCACGCGATCAACAAACCGCTTGTCCTCGAAATACCGCGCCTTCTTGGCCCGGATCGGCGGAGAGCCTGCGACCATGACGATTTCGTCGTCGGGCGGCAGCTGCATGATCTCGCCCGGCGTGAGCAGCTGACGCGCGGTCTCGGAGCGGGAGACCATGAGGTGACCCAGCCAGGGCGCCAGCCGATGACCGGCGTAGTTGCGCATCGCCTTCATCTCGGTCGCGGTGCCAAGTGCATCGGATACGCGCTTGGCGGTGCGTTCATCATTCGTAGCGAAGCTCACCCGGACATGGCAATTGTCGAGGATGGCGTTGTTCTGACCATAGGCCTTCTCGATCTGGTTGAGCGATTGCGCGATCAGGAAGCTCTTGATCCCGTAGCCCGCCATGAAGGCCAGCGCGCTTTCGAAGAAATCGAGCCGTCCGAGCGCCGGGAATTCATCCAGCATCATCAGCACGCGATGACGGCGGCGCGTGTCCTTCAGGTCCTCCGTCAAACGGCGGCCGATCTGGTTCAGCACGAGCCGGATCAGCGGCTTGGTGCGCGAGATGTCCGAGGGCGGCACGACGAGGTAGAGAGTCGTCGGTTGCTTCGCCCCGATCAGGTCGTCGATCCGCCAGTCGCAGCGCCGGGTCACATGGGCGACGACGGGGTCGCGGTAGAGGCCAAGGAAGGACATTGCCGTCGACAGAACGCCCGAGCGTTCGTTGTCGGACTTGTTCAGGAGTTCGCGCGCGGTCGAGGCGATGACCGGATGCGGTCCGGCCTCACCCAGGTGGCGCGCCTCCATCATGGCCTCAAGTGTCTGCTCGATCGGGCGGCGCGGGTCGGACAGGAACGCCGCGACGCCGGCGAGGGTCTTGTGGCGCTCGGCGTAGAGCACATGCAGGATCGCGCCGACCAGCAGCGAGTGCGAGGTCTTTTCCCAATGGTTGCGTTTTTCCAGCGAGCCTTCTGGATCGACAAGCACATCGGCCACGTTCTGCACATCGCGGACCTCCCACTCACCACGACGGACCTCGAGCAAGGGGTTGTAGGCGGCCGAGGTCATGCTGGTCGGATCGAAGCGCAGCACCCGTCCATGGCGTGCGCGGAACCCGGCCGTCAGGTCCCAGTTCTCGCCCTTGATGTCATGGACGATGGCGGAGCCCGGCCAGGTCAGGAGTGACGGGACCACGAGGCCCACACCCTTGCCGGACCGGGTCGGCGCGAAACAGAGAACATGCTCCGGTCCATCATGGCGGAGGTAGTCGTAATCCAGTTTGCCCAGCACAACACCATCGGAGCCGAGCAGCCCGGCGGATTCAACCTCGGACCGGTTCGCCCAACGGGCCGAACCATAGGTATCGACATCGGCGGCCTCGCGTGCCCGGATCACGGACATGGTGATGGCGACGGCGATGGATATGAAGCCGCCCGAGGCCGCGATCGCGCCGCCCTCCCAGAACACCGTTCGCGCATAGGCGTCGTAGAAATACCACCACCAGAAGAAGGCGGGCGGCGGATAGATGGGCATGCCGAAGGCCTCGAACCACGGACTACCCAGCTGCGACTGAAACCCCAGCCGCCAGGCCACCCATTGCGTCGCGCCCCAGGTCGTCGTCAGCACGATCAAGAAGACGGCGAGGATCTGGCCCCAGAGGATTTTCGTGGCAGTCATGTTCAGGTTCCTTTCGTCAGATGCCGAGCCCGCGCTTGCGCCCAAGGCTCCATTCGATCCCGCCCCCACTGCGCGCGATCCCCGTGATGTGCTGGCCGAGGCGGGGCTCGATTTCGCGGGACCAGGGGACGAGCTGGAAACCGCGTCCGCCGTCGGGGCCGATGCCCTCGATCATCGCATAGCGGCCGGAGGACAGGCGCAGCTGGCGGGTGTAGGTGCCGGACACATTCTCACCGGATTTCGCCGGGCGATGCTGGAGGCCGGTTTCGGCCTCGAGCCTTTGGCCCATGGCGTCAAGTTCGCGACGCCGCAGGGTGGCGAAGAGATTGCGCTGCAGAATGATCCGCTGTCCCTGCCTTTGGCCCAGCCCCTCATCCGCCAGATGTTCGGCACGGGCATCGAGCGCGTCTCGCACTTCGGCGCCGAACCCACCCATCGCAAGCGGCATGCGGGAACGTTCGACGAGTCGGTGATCAAGCCAGGTCGCGCCCGGCGCGGTGATCTGGCCTTGCAGGTCGAGATCTGACCGGTTGGCCAGGACAAGCGTCTGGCGCGGATCGTCCGGACTTCCGAAGCGACGGACCTCGACAATGCCGCCCGGCGCGGGCGCGTGGTCGAACGCGTCGAGGCCCCGAAACCAGACATGATGCGCGCGTCCGTCCGTGCCGTCGATCACGGCATAGGCGGTGCCGGTCTGTTCATCATGCAATCCGGTTGTGACCAGCCGCCCGATGATCGGGTGCCCTGCCCCACCCCCGTCGATGGCGAAGTCTGTGAAGCCGCGGTCTTGCCCTCGCTCGGCGAAAGCGCGGTGCATCGTCTTGATTATGTCGCCGCGCTCACCCAGATTGCAGAGCGTGCGTTCTGCCTCGAGCCCTAACATCCATTCGCCGGGGCGCCCTTCCGACGCGAGACCGAGTTTCCGAAGATGCTGCAGACGACCGACCATCAATCGCCGGATTTGCGGGTCTTCGGGACCGGTCGCGGAGGGTCGAAGATCCAGCAATCCGAGATCGTCGGCATGGTAGCGCAGCTCCCGGTCTAGGCGCGTCCAGCGCTCGGCCGTCACCTCCCGTTCCAGTGCATGCCGGATTTCGTGCTCCGGTTTGGGCCCGAGTTCCAGCGCGACCAGATCCTCGGCGCGGGACCGCAGCCCACTGCTGATGTAGTCGCGCGCGATAACGAGATCGCCGCCGCGATCATCCACGCCGCGGACGATCAGATGCACATGCGGGTTGTCGGTGTTCCAGTGATCCACCGCGACCCAATCCAGACGGGTTCCGAGATCGGCCTCCATCCGGCGCGCGAGATCGCGGGTGAACCCGCGCAGGCCTTCCATATCAGCGGCATCCTCGGGCGAGATGATGAAGCGGAAATGGTGGCGGTCGCTCTCGCAGCGCGCCGCAAAGTCCGATCCGTCGAGGCCGTCGGTTTCGGCATCGAAGAGCAGCCCTCTCTCCCCGTCCCGGCTGACCCCGTCGCGACGCAGGTAGGCGAGATGGGTCGAGAGCGGGGCCGCGCGATAGGCCCGGCCCTTGTGGCGCGCAATGCGCGCAGCCACCATGACCCGGCGCGATGACAAAAAAAGCCGCGATCTGCCAAATCGGCTTTGCCCGCGCCCGAAGTTGGAATGGCTTCGCTGCTTGCCGCTTGGCCGCGTCGAAACGTGACCTGCTTTGTTGGCCGCTCTCAGCACCTGGTCGACGAAGGCTTTCGGACGCGGGGAACGCGTGCTTCGGGGCTTTCCGGGCCTGATGCGGAAGTCGTGCTCGGGTTCGGTCATGCGAAGACCCTCCCGTGGTTCGGAACGCTCCTGTGCATGCCGGAGCATTGAAATCGCGGGAAAAATCCCGAAAACCTGCACACGACCGACCGCCATGCACGCGAAAACGCCAGTCCTGTCAGGGACTTGCGGCATTCGTGGCATGCCCTTTTATCTTGCCCATCTCCCTTCCCGCCCGTTATCAGAGCACGCCCTTCCGCCGCCTCTGCGACACGGCCCGCCAGAGCCTGCAAAACCGCGATCACCCTCATGGCCGTGTCTCCGGGCCGGACCGGACAACGAAAATACCGAGATTGGCGGCGGCTGGACCCGTTTCGTGGGGCGTTCGATCTGCATCCGGGCTGCCGCCGATTTGCGGCCGATGCGCCGCCGAACTGTCGGTGAACAGCGCCGCCTCGGGCCAATCGGCGACGGTTGCGCGGTTCGGGAGCGGCGCCGGGCCGTCCAAGCGCGGAGCCAGCATCGCGACATAGGCGCGGGTCTCGGCGGGAAGCGGACGGCCCTCCGAGAGGTATGCATCGTAGCGCCCCGGCCCCGCATTGTAAGCGGCAAGCATGCCACCGACGGTGGCATAACGATCGAGCATGGCGCGCAGATAGGCCGTGCCCGCGATGATGTTATCGCGCGGATCGAAAGGATCAGCGCCGAGACCATGGTCCTCCCGCAAGCCGCTCCATGTTCCGGGCATGACCTGCATCAGCCCCATGGCCCCGGCATGGCTGACCGCACGCGGATCGCCAGCGCTTTCGGCCTGCATCACGGCGCGGATCCAGTGTTCCGGGATCACGAAGCGCGCGGAGGCTTCGGCAATTGCGGCTGAATGGGGATCGCGGGCCGGATCGCGGATGACGACCGGAGTTTCTGCGAGCGCCTGACCGTAGATCGGCGTTGTCACGGCAAGGCCGGAAAGAAGGAAGGCAGCCCAGATTTGCGCGATGCAGGGTCGCTCAACCGTGATCCGGCCGTTGCGTTTGCGGAAGATCGACGGCATCGCTCACCCTACCCCATTGCGCTTCGGCGGACGGGTCCACTGCAGCGACCAGACAGAGCTTTCGCCGTTGCGGAAGAGGTTGGCGCGGATGGGCTGCGCCAGCATCGGGTCATCGATCAGCACCGAGAAATACTCGCCGGCCTTCTCCCCGGTGCGCGCCCAGGCCGCGCCGATTTCACGGGCAAGGTCGCCATCTCCGTGAAAAAGACGGTAGTCGGGTGCGTTCTCGGCCTCGGTCGGCTCGGCCTTGCTCAGGGTGATCTCGAGGTCGAGTGTGAGCGTTCGGATATACCCGGCAAAGCCGGATTTCGTGCGGGTGAATTCACCGATCTGGGGCATGGCGTGCCTCCTTTCTGTCGCGGTGTGGTGTGGAATCCGGATGCGCCGACTCGGCGGTAATGGCGTCGTCGACGGTCCAAAGCGGTGTCAGTCGGGCGGTGATCGCGGTGCGCGGCAAGGGCCCGAAATACCGCCCGTCCAGGCTGTCCGGCGCATCCGGGTTCATGAGAAAGACTTCGCCAGCTCCAAGTCGATGACAGCCCCGCCATACGGGCAAATCGCGGCCGTGGCGGTCCTGCGCATGGGCGTAGCCGAGACGACGATGATCGACCGTGATCCTGTCGCCCGAGCGGCAGACCAACGCCCCTTCGAGCCCCACGACATGCTTGAGCAGCGGCACGCCGCGCGGAATGTATCCGCGCGCATCGAGGTAGTCCGAAAGCGCCGGTGGTGGTTGAACGGCCACCAGGTCGCCGATGACCATTTGGTCAACCGGGTGCAGCCGATAGAGCCCGATTGGAACGCTCGCGCTGACATTCCAAAGAACGCGCGGCGACCATTGAACGACCGCGGGAATGACGATCAGGGTGACGGATACGGTCGTCGCCCAGGCAATGGTGCGCCGCGCTTTCATAGCCCAAGGCTCCGCCGCTTCAGCCAAGCCCGGTGCTGAAGACGGGTATAGGTATGGGCCGGTTGCGCGGTGGTCAGGCGATTGTGCAGGTGTCGCCAGTAGTCCGGCGAGGCATCCGCCGGATCGATTCCGAGCGCCTCGATGGCGTCGATCGCCTGCAACACGCGCTCGACCTTGGGCCAGCCGTGGGTGGAGAGCAGCAAGGTCCCTCCGGGCCGCAGATAAGGCAGCGTTTGCATCGGCGTTCCGGGCCCTGCGCCCCTCAGGATGTCGAAGCGCGAGAGGACCGTGCCATAGGTGTTGGCAGCCCAGCGGTTGACCCCGAAGATCGTCCCCGGCGCGAAGCCAAAGCGGCGCCGGTGAAGATCAACACGCTCTTCGGAAATCGGATGGCCGAACCGAATCCACTGTTCGACTTGGCTCTCTTTCCAGGTCAGCTCGACGAAGGTTAGATTGCCTTCTCTGCCAATGGTCTGTGCATCAACCGTGTGCGGTTCGGAGCGGATCGGACTCATGTCGTCGCCCTCCTCGACGTGCCGCGAGGTAGCTCGGGCCTGTCATTCTGAGGGTCCGTTTCGAGGGATAGAGCGCGTCCGCGTGCGGGCTCGTCCCCAGCGGGGCCAGCGCAGCAAGAGTTAGATTCTTTGTTAGAGTCTAGGTTACGGCCCCGAATTCTGTCGTCTTTTAAGTTGGATAAACCCACACCGGGTTCCTGATAGCACGACGGTCCGGTTCCCGATGGCACGATACCCGAGGTTCCCGATAGCACGAGGCCGTCCACAGCCTGTCCACAGGGCTCGAAGGCGAGCAATCGTCGCCCCCGCGCCTCGATCTCGAGCGCCAGGCGATAGCCCGGCAATGGCTGTCGGCGGATGATCTCCCGCAGATCGAAGGCAAACCGTTTGAAGGGCGAGAGGCTGCCGGATTTGACGTGGAGATGTCGGAACTCGAACCGCCACCCAGCCTTTTGGCGGCCACCATGCTTGCGCACGAGCCGATAGAGCCAGCGATCGAGACCACCCGTCAGGTCGAAATAGGCGCGGTCGATGGTCAGGATCAGCGCATTATCGAGGACCGCCCGATAGAACCAGTCGGGCACAATCAGCTCGATCCCGTCGGGGCGACCGGTGGCATCGGTCCGCTCCGTCCACTCGTTGATCCAGGAGAACTGGCGGCGACGCCCTTCGGCAAGCTGGCGGATCGAGGTGCAGACCGTTGTCGATTGCAACCGGTCCAGCGCGGCCTTCAAACGGTGATAATCCCGGGCGGAGGTGCCTCGCCCGATGAAGGTGAGGATCTGGTACGGCGTCGCCGCCATGAGCCGCGACGTGCGCAGCCCGGAATCGCGCGCTTCAACGATCTGGCTCGCCGCCCAGATCAGGATATCCGCGTCCCAGATTGTCGCCATGCCATGGTCCGCCACGGCCTCGACGCGGATTTCGACACTGCCCGCCGCGAACTCGATGGGCCGCGTGCGATGGCTCTTGGACAAGGAAAAGAAGGGATAGGACATGAGGTCCTGCGCGTCCCGCACCGCGAACTCGCCAGGGAGAGCGTGGAACAAATCGAGCTGGCCGCGTTCTGAAGCACTGCGGGACATCTTGGACGCCTCGACCGGATCAGCGGAAGGCCCGGCCCGCGGGCGGGGTCG
>NZ_DAIUBO010000041.1:0-21839 GCF_036846665.1 Amaricoccus sp.
TGGGTCGGCTTGCCCGGGGCGATGTAGCGCCAGTCGAGCTTCGCCGCCTGGGTGAAGGCGAGGACCGCCGAGGAGGTGAACTCGGTGCCGTTGTCGCTGACGATGACGTCCGGTCGCCCGCGACGCGCGATCAGCGCGGTGAGCTCGCGCACCACCCGCTTGCCGGTCAGCGAGGTGTCCGGGACGGCCGCGAGGCACTCCTTGGTGACATCGTCGATGATCGTCAGCACCCGGAACCGGCGCCCGCAGGCCAGCTGGTCGTGGACGAAATCGGTCGACCAGCGGCAGTTCGGCCCCTCGGGCCTCGGGATCGGCGTGCGCGCCACCGCGATCCGGCGCCGCGACCGCCGTCGGCGCACCGCCAGCCCCTCCTCGCGGTAGAGCCGCTGGGTCTTCTTGCGGTTCAAGGTATGGCCCTCGCTTCGCAGCAGAACATGCAGCCGGCGATAGCCGAACCGCCGGCGCTGGTCCGCCAGCTCCCGCAGCCGCGCGCGCACCGCGGCATCGTCGGGACGTCGGCTGCAATAGCGGACCGCGCTCCGGTCCGCGCCTATCATGCTGCACGCCCGCCGCTCGCTCACCTCGAGGCCCTCCTTGAGATGCGCGACCGCCTCCCGCCTGGCGGCGGGCGTCACCATTTTTTTGTCAGCAGCTCCTTCAGCCCGGCGTTGTCGAGCATCGCGTCGGCGTAGAGCCGCTTCAGCTTCGCGTGCTCCGCCTCGAGCGCCTTCAGCCGCTTCGCCTCGGACACATCCATTCCGCCGAACTTGGCCTTCCAGGCGTAGAATGTCGCCGACGATATCCCGTGCTTGCGGCAGAGCTCGGCGACCGCCGCGCCGCCTCCTGCTCGCGCAGCACCCCGATGATCTGCTCTTCGGTGAACCTGCTTCGCTTCATCTCCGGTCCCTCTCCTGTGGTCCGGATTCCAGCAGCCCTTGGAGGAGAAACAAGGGGTCACGTCAGTCGCGCGATGCGCGCGCGCATCGCGCGATCCGGGCTCTGACGGGAGACTCGGCTCGCTCTGCACCTGACGCAGGATGCGGAACCCCGTGGGGGCTTCGGTGCAGTTCATCAGCGACAGAGAGAGAGGGAGGCGAGATCCTCCCAAGGGCGCATCCCGGTCATTCGGCACCGCCGGGACATCACGCTTGTCAAGCACCTTGCCCGCCGTTTAGCAGTCGCTCGACAGCAATGCCCGACCGCGGGCGTCAGCCGCAGCCGCTCGCCCCGTGCCGCGACGCAGGAGCCCCGATGCAAGCCGATGATCCGTCCGACCGGCCGAAGGACGGCCCCGCCGAAACGCGGCCGGCCCTTCGCGACCCGGAGCGCACCAGCGCCGCGATCCTGGACGCCGCGACGCGGGAATTCGCCGAGAAGGGCTTCGGCGGCGCGCGGGTCGATTCGATCGCTGCGCGCGCGGGGACCAACAAGCGCATGCTCTACCACTACTTCGGTGACAAGGAGGCGCTCTACCTCGTCGTGCTCGAAGAGGCCTACGGCCGCATCCGCGACGCGGAGATGACCCTCGACCTCGGCCGCCGCGACCCGGAGGAGGGACTGCGCGAGCTCGCGCTCTTCACCTGGCGCTATTTCGTCGCCCATCCCGAGCTCATCAGCCTGCTCAATACCGAGAACCTGCTGCGCGCCCGCTTCCTCAAGGGCTCCAGGCGCATCCGCAAGATGCATGCCCATCTTGTCGACCAGCTCGCCTCGGTGCTCGACCGCGGCGCGCGCAGCGGCGTCTTCGCCACCGGGCTCGACCCGCTGCATGTCTACCTGACCATCGCCTCGCTCGCGGTCTTCTACCTGTCGAACCAGTACACGCTCTCGGTGATCTTCGACCGCGCCCTCGGCGAGGAAGCCCAGCTGGCGGCCTGGGAGAAGCACGTGGTCCACGTGGTGCTCGCCTCGGTCCGCGCCGCGCCCGGCTAGCTGCCTGTTGACAAGCCGCCCGTCTCCTGCCAGTTGGTAACTAAACGGTTACACATCGAATCGCGCGAGGGAGGGACGACATGGACCGCATCGGCATCATCATGCACGGCGTCACCGGGCGCATGGGCTACAACCAGCATCTGGTGCGCTCGATCCTGGCGATCCGGGACCAGGGCGGCATCGAGTTGGCCTCCGGCCGGCGGCTCCAGGTCGACCCGATCATCGTCGGCCGCGATCCCGGGAAGATCGAGGCGCTGGCCCGCCGCCACGGCATCGAGCGCTGGTCCTCCGACCTCGATGCCGCGCTCGCCGATCCCGACGACACGATCTTCTTCGACGCCGGCACAACCCTGATGCGCGCCGACCTGCTCACGAAGGCGCTCGACGCCGGCAAGCACATCTACAGCGAGAAGCCGATCTCCGACGACCTCGCCGTGGCCTTGGCGCTGGCCGGCAAGGCCCGCGCCTCCGGCCTCAAGCACGGCGTGGTGCAGGACAAGCTCTTCCTGCCGGGCCTCAGGAAGCTCCGCATCCTGCGCGATGCGGGTTTCTTCGGCCGCATGCTCTCGGTGCGCTGCGAATTCGGCTACTGGGTCTTCGAGGGCGACTGGGGCGTCGACCCGCAGCGCCCGTCCTGGAACTACCGCAAGGGCGACGGCGGCGGCATCATCCTCGACATGCTCTGCCACTGGCGCTACGTGATCGACGGCCTGTTCGGCGAGATCAAGGCGGTCTCCTGCCTCGGCGCCACCCATATCCCCGAGCGCATCGACGAGAGCGGCAAGCCCTACAGGGCCGACGCCGACGACGCCGCCTATGCCACCTTCGAGCTCGAGAACGGCGTCATCGCCCAGTTCAACTCCTCCTGGGCCGTGCGCGTCCGGCGCGACGACCTCGTGACCTTCCAGGTCGACGGCACCCACGGCTCGGCGGTCGCGGGCCTCACGAAGTGCTGGACGCAGCACCGGGTCAACACGCCCAAGCCGGTCTGGAACCCCGACCAGCCGCAGACCATGAACTTCTACGACCAGTGGGAGGAGGTGCCGGACACGGCCGCCTACGACAACGGCTTCAAGGCGCAATGGGAGATGTTCCTGCGCCACGTCGCCGAGGACGGGCCCTGGCCCTACGGCCTCGAGGCCGGCGCCAGGGGCGTGCAGCTCGCCGAGCTCGGCCGCAGGTCCTGGGCCGAGCGCCGCTGGCTCGACGTGCCGGCGCTGGAGTATTGAGCCATGGCCAGCATCGACCTGCCGCAAGACGGCGCCATCCTCCCCTACGAGCTCACGGGCGCCCCGGTCCCGCTCGCCCGGCGCGAGGCGGCGTCCTTCCCGCGCATCGCCTATGGCGCGGCCCATGTGGTGGCCGACCCGCTGGCCGACAACGATCCCTGGCTGACCCCGGCGATCGACTGGGACCGCACGCTCGCCTTCCGCCACCGGCTCTGGGATCTCGGTCTCGGCGTCGCCGAGGCGATGGACACCGCCCAGCGCGGCATGGGGCTCGGCTGGCCCGAGGCCCAGGAGCTGATCCGCCGGTCGCTGGCCGAGGCGCGCAGCCGCGACGGCGCGCTGATCGCCTGCGGCGCCGGCACCGACCACCTCGCGCCCGGCCCGGAGGTCACCATCGACGACGTGCTGCGCGCCTATGAGGAGCAGGTCGCCATGGTCGAGGACGCCGGCGGCCGGGTGATCCTGATGGCGAGCCGCGCTCTCGCCGCCGCCGCGAAGGGGCCCGACGACTACCTGCGCGTCTATGACCGCATCCTGTCCGAGGTGCGCCGGCCGGTGATCATCCACTGGCTCGGCGAGATGTTCGACCCCGCGCTCGCCGGCTACTGGGGCCATGCCGATCATATGGCGGCGATGGAGACCTGCCTCGAGGCGATCGCGGCCAATGCCGCCAGGGTCGACGGCGTCAAGATCTCGCTGCTCTCGAAGGAGAAGGAGATCGCCATGCGCCGCCGCCTGCCGGAGGGCGTGCGCATGTATACCGGCGACGACTTCAACTATGCCGAACTGATCGCCGGCGACGAGGCGGGGCATTCCGACGCCCTGCTCGGCATCTTCGACGCCATCGCCCCGGTCGCCTCGGCGGCGCTCGAGGCCCTCGGCCGCGGCAGCGACAACGAATTCTTCGACCTGCTGGAACCCACCGTCCCACTCTCGCGCCACATCTTCGCGGCGCCGACCCGCTTCTACAAGACCGGCGTGGTCTTTCTCGCCTATCTCAACGGGCTCCAGGACCATTTCGTCATGATCGGCGGCCAGCAGGGCGCCCGCTCGCTCCAGCATCTCGCGGAGCTTTTCCGCCTCGCCGACCGGGCGCGCGTCCTCGCCGACTCGGACGCGGCGGTGGCGCGGATGAAGCGCGTGCTCGCCGTGCACGGGGTGGCGTAATGGCGGATCTCGACGGCCTCTCGATCAACCTCGCCACCCTGCGCAAGCAATGGAGCTTCGCCGAGGCCGTCGATGCCTGCCTGCGCCACGGCATCACCACCATCTGCCCCTGGCGCGACCAGATCGCGGATACCGGCCTCGCGGAGGCCGCCCGCATCGTCCGCGCCAACGGCCTGAAGCTCACCGGTCTCTGCCGCGGCGGCTTCTTCCCGGCGCCCGACGCCGAGGGACGCGCCCGGGCGCTCGACGACAACCGCCGCGCCGTCGACGAGGCGGCGGAGCTTGGCGCCGACTGCCTCGTCATGGTCTGCGGCGGCCTGCCCGCCGGCTCGAAGGATCTCCCCGAGGCGCGCAGGATGGTGGCCGACGGCCTCGCCGCCCTGATGCCCCATGCCCGCGCCGCCGGCGTGCCGATCGCCATCGAGCCGCTGCACCCGATGTACGCCGCCGACCGCTCCTGCGTGAACTCGCTCGAACAGGCGCTCGACATGGCCGAGGCGGTGGGCGGCGCGGGGATCGGCGCGGCCATCGACGTCTACCACGTCTGGTGGGAGCCCGGCCTCGCCAACCAGATCGCCCGCGCCGGGCGCATGGGCGCGATCCTCGCCCACCACATCTGCGACTGGCTGGTGCCCACCCGGGATATACTCAACGACCGCGGCATGATGGGCGACGGCGTCATCGACCTGCCGGCCTTCCGGGCCATGATCGAGGCCGCCGGCTTCCACGGTGCCCAGGAGGTCGAGATCTTCTCCGACCATTGGTGGAGCCGCCCCGGCGACGAGGTGCTCGCCACCTGCGTCGAGCGGTTCCGGACGGTCTGCTGAGCGCCGGCCTCCCGTGTCGCGAGCGCTCCGAGTATTTGGTATCCTCCGGCACGGATCGGCCGCACGGCCCGGGCGCGTCTCCGGCGCGCCGGCACGGCCCCGGGACAGGTGACCCCCGTGCCCAGCAAGCGACGCTACGCCCTCGTCGGCACCGGAAACCGCGGCACGACCATGTGGGGCAGGGACCTGCTCAAGGGCTGGTCCGACCATGTGGATCTGGTCGCCATCGTCGACACCAACCCGCTGCGCGCCGAGCGCGCCCGCGCCATGATCGGCTCCGACGCGCCGATCCTCACCGATCTCGACGCGATGCTCCGCGGCGTGCGCCCCGATCTCGTGATCGTCTGCACCCCCGACGACACCCACGACACGATCATCGTCCGCGCCCTCGACGCCGGCGCCGACGTCATCGCCGAAAAGCCCTTGGCCACCACGCCCGAGAAGATCGCGCGCATCCTCGAGGCCGAGCGCCGGAGCGGCCGGCGGGTCGACGTCACCTTCAACTACCGCTTCGCCCCGACCCCGGCGCGGATCCGGGAACTGCTCGCGTCCGGCGAGATCGGCAGGCTGCTCTCGGTCGATTTCCACTGGTATCTCGATACCAGCCACGGCGCGGACTACTTCCGCCGCTGGCACGCCTTCCGCGCGCGTTCGGGCAGCCTCTTCGTCCACAAGGCGACGCATCACTTCGACGTGCTGAACTGGTACCTCGAGTCCGATCCCGAGGCGGTCACGACCTTCGCCGCGCTGAAGGTCTACGGAGGCAACGGCCCCTTCCGCGGCACCCGCTGCAAGGGCTGTCCCCATGCCGCCCGATGCCGCTTCCATCTCGACATCGGCGCCGACCCGTTCCTCGACGCGCTCTACGAGGATCCGCATGGCGTCGATGGCTATTTCCGCGACGCCTGCGTCTTTCGCGAGGACATCGACGTCCCCGACACCATGGTCGCCGCCATCCGCTACGCGAACGGCGTGCATGTCTCCTATTCGCTCAACACCGCGATGCCGGTCGAGGGCCACCACATCGCCTTCAACGGAACGCGCGGGCGCATCGAGCTGCGCCAATACGAGAGGCAGCCCTGGGACAAGCCCGACCACGACGAGATCCTGCTCGTGCGCAGCTTCCCCGGCGATCGCGAGGCGGTGGAGCGCATCGCCGTGCCGCATTTCTCCGGCGGCCACTACGGCGGCGACGACCGGCTGCGCGACATGCTGTTCAGGCCCGGCGCCACCGACCCGCTCGGCCAGCGCGCCGGCTCCCGCGCCGGCGCGATCTCGGTCCTCTGCGGCATCGCCGCGCTCGAGAGCGCGGATTCCGGCCGCCCGGTCCGGCTGCGCGAATACGCCGGGACCGCCGGGATCCGCGGCGGCATCGCCTGACCCGTCCGCGGCCGCGATCCTGCGATCCAGACCGTGCCGAGAGGAATGCACAGGCGCCGCCCCGGACGGTCGCTGCTCTCGTGCTGCTGCGGCGCCCTCGTGCCGGGCATTCGGGATCCCGGTCGCCCGCCGCCGACCCGCGCCGTGCGGGCCTTGTGGGATGGCGTCCCGCTGCCTATCAAGGGATCCGGCCCCCGCCATTGCTCCCGAGCACGACGGCATCGGGCGCGCGGCCCGTCACGGGCGTCGGGGCCGGCGGGAGCTGCCATGGACGACCGCATCGCGACATTCGACGCCTGGCACCCGGGCCTCGATTCCGAGATCCCGCCGCGGCTCCAGCCCCGGGCGACGCTCTACCGGCCCGAGAATTCCACCGTCGGCTATGCCGAGGCGCGCGAGGCGGCGGAATATTGCGGCCTCAAGCCGCGCGACATGGTCGCGACGCGACTCGAGCGGCTCGTCACCCACGAGCTGCTCGTCCGCGTCACCGCGGATCTCACGGTTCCCGACGGCCCGAACTACGAGGATCTCGGCATCAGCCTGCGCGGCATCGTGGCCCGCATCGAGGAGGTCCATGTCGCGCCCGAGATGGAGGGCCTGCGGCGGCGGTTCGAGGCCTTCCGTAAGGAGGCCGACGCCCGCATTCGCGCGATCCTCGAGGCCGATGTCTTCGCGCCCGCGCCACCGGCCCCGCCCGAGGCCCCACCCGCGCGCCGCGGGCTCCTCGGCACGCTCTTCGGCGCCAGGGCGGCGGCGCCCCCGCCGGCGCCTGCCCGCCGCCAGCCTCCCGAATTCGCCGCCCTCGAGGCATGGCGCGAAACCGCGCCGCGGACCAAGGACGACCTCGATCGGGCCTGCCTGGAGAGCCTCGCGACGGTGGTGGGCGGGATCGTCGGACGCCACGGCCGCCTGCTCGCCGACCGCGACATGGTGGCGCGCTTCGCGCTCAACATGGTGTTGAACGGCCAGGGCAGCCGGCAGGTCGGCGAATGGATCGAGCCGATCATCCGGAAGGCGGCGGCGCGCGAGGGCTACCGCTTCCTGCCCGTCCAGGCGAAATCCATCTTCCTCAACGTGAAGGGCTCCTCGGCGGCCGGCAAGAGCACCATCCGGCCGGCGCAGCGCGCGCTCGCCGGGAAGCTCGGCGTTCCCTGGGAGAATTTCGCGCTGATAAGCCCCGACTACTGGCGCAAGCACCTCCTCGATTACCAGAGCCTCGGCGAGGACTACAAATACGCCGCGATGCTCACCGGCCAGGAGCTGGAGATCATCGACCGCAAGCTCGATCGCCACATGGAGGCCAAGGCGCTCGGCCAGGCGCTGCCGCATGTGCTCATCGACCGGTTCCGCTTCGACAGTTTCGACACCTCCCGGGACAGCAGCAAGACGAGCCAGCTGCTGACGCGCTTCAGCGACACGGTGTTCCTGTTCTTCGTCATCACCCCGCCGGCGGATACCGTCGAGCGCTCCTGGAAGCGGGGGCTCCAGACCGGGCGGTTCAAGGCCGTGGACGACCTGCTCTACCACAATATCGAAGCCTATTCCGGCATGCCGAACCTGTTCTTCCCGACGGTGCTCTCGGCGAGCAAGACCATGCATTTCGAGTTCCTCGACAACAGCGTGGCCCTTGGCGAGCGGCCGCGCACCATCGCCTTCGGCCGCAACGGCCAGATGACGATCCTCGACCTCGCGCGGCTGAACGACATCGACCGGTTCCGCAACGTCAACGTCGCCGCCACGAGGCCCGAGGAGGTCCTCCCCGAGGATCCGGAGGACAGCTTCGCCTTCCTCGCCGCCTGCCTGAGGCGCATCCCCGAGGTGATCCTGGCCGATCACGCCACCGCGGCGGTCTACGGCGCGACGCGAAACGGCAATTGGATCTACCGCGCCCCCGCCGATGCCCCGTGCGCCGCGGTGGGCGGCTTCGAGGCGCGCTGCCTCGCGGCCCTGGGATGGGACGGGCCGCTGGACGCGGCCGATCCGCCGCGGCTGGACGTCGAGGCCGAACGGCGGCTGACGCTCGGTGCCTGGGGCGCGCGGGCGGCGCCGCAGTGAACGATCGCCGCCGGGGACCAGGAGAATCGCATGTGCCGGCACGCCCGCTCGGGTCGGGCGCTGCCCTCGTCGTGAGGCGGTACCGTCGAAGAAGCGGGAATCGGCTCCCGGAGGTGATAGTCCTGCGCCGAAGACCATCCCGCCTTGCTCCGGCGCCCATGCTCTCTACAATCGGGGGCGCGGACCGTCGCAACGGATGCGGGCCTCTCCCGATGCTCGAGATCAAGGACATGAAGCTGCTGGCGGCCCTGGCCCGGCACCGGCATTTCGCGCGCGCCGCGGAAGCCTCGGGAATATCCCAGCCGGCCTTCTCGGCGCGGATCCGCAAGATCGAGGCGAGCTTCGGCCTGCCGCTCGTGCGACGGGGCAACAAGTTCCAGGGCTTTTCCCGCGAGGGCGAGGTCCTGCTGAAATGGTGCCGCAAGATCCTCGCGGATGTCGAGGGCATGCGGCAGGAAATGGAGATGAGCAAGGGCGCGCTGGGCGGCAAGCTGGTGATCGGCGCGGTGCCGACGGCGCTTCCCTATGCGGCGCTGCTCTCCGGGCGCCTGCGCGAGGTCCATCCGGACCTGGCGATCGAGATCCGTTCCCTGACGTCCTCGAAGATCGGGCTGGGCCTAGACGATTATTCGCTCGATGCCGGCCTGACCTATGTCGGGGCCGAGAACATCGGCGACAAGCTGCTGCTGGAGCCGATCTACGAGGAGACCTACGTGCTGGTGGCGTCGAAGGCGCTCGCGCCGCGCGCGGCGGGCCATGCGACCTGGGCCGAGGCGGCGGCGCTGCCGCTCTGCCTGCTGACCCGCGACATGCGCAACCGCCAGCTGATCGACGCGGCCTTCGAGGCCGTCGGCCTCAACCCCAGCCCGGTGATGGAGACCGACGATTTCACCGCCGCGCTGGCGCAGGTCGCCAGCGGCACGGCGGCGATGATCGCGCCCCGCTGGCTCTCGGAAAATGTCTTCGCGGGCAGGGATTCGATCCGCCTCGAGCTGACCGACCCCGTGGTCGCCCATTCCATCGGACTGGTGACCCACCTCCAGCAACCGGTCCTGCCGGCGATCGCGGCGCTGCGCGATGCCATCCGCAGCCTGTCATAACGAAAACGGATCGAACCTTTCGAAGATGCGATTGGAAATTATCGCTGAATTCTGACAGAAGGGCTTCGTGCCTCTGGAGGGTGGAAATGAACGTGCAATCACCGCGGCCCGGTGTCTGGAAATCCGGCAGGGGCAAGGGCCGGACCACCCCGAAGGGGCGGCAATTCGACGATGCGGCGCTCGCCGAAGTCCAAGCACTGCTCGGCGACCGGCCGCGGCGGCGCGATCTCCTGATCGAGCACCTGCATCTGATCCAGGACGAATACCGCTGCCTCTCGGCGCGGCATCTGCGCGCCCTGGCCGAGGAGATGCGCATGGCGCAGGCCGAGGTCTACGAGGTCGCCACCTTCTACGCCCATTTCGACGTGATCCGCGAGGGCGAGGCGCCGCCGCCCGATCTCACGATCCGCGTCTGCGACAGCCTCTCCTGCGAGCTCGCCGGTGCGCAGCAGCTGCTCGCGGCCCTGAAGGCGGGGCTCGACCCGGAACGGGTCCGCGTGCTGCGCGCGCCCTGCATGGGGCGCTGCGACACGGCGCCGGTGCTGGAGATCGGGCACGATCACATCGACTTCGCCACGCCCCAGAAGGTGCAGGCGGCGATCGCGGCGCAGGCGACCCATGCCCGCATCCCGGATTACGAGGATCTCGCCGCCTATCGCGCGGCCGGTGGCTACGGGACGCTCGAAGCCTATCGGGCGGGGGGGGCGACACCCGACGCGGTGCAGGAGCGGGTGCTCGCCTCGGGGCTGCGCGGGCTCGGCGGCGCGGGCTTCCCCTCGGGGCGCAAATGGTCCTTCGTCCGGGCCGAGGCCGGGCCGCGCTACCTCGCGGTGAACGGCGACGAGGGCGAGCCGGGCACCTTCAAGGACCGCCACTACCTGGAACGGACGCCGCATCTCTTCCTCGAAGGCATGCTGATCGCCGCCTGGGCCGTGGAGGCGGAGCGCTGCTACATCTACATGCGCGACGAATACCCGGCGGTGCTCGAGATCCTCGCCCGCGAGATCGCCGCGCTCGAGTCGGCCGGGCTGGTGGCGCCGGGATACGTGGATCTCCGGCGCGGCGCCGGGGCCTATATCTGCGGCGAGGAAAGCGCGATGCTCGAATCGATCGAGGGCAAGCGCGGCATGCCGCGCCACCGGCCGCCCTTCGTGGCGCAGGTCGGCCTCTTCGACCGCCCCACGCTCGTGCATAATGTCGAGACCCTCCACTGGGTGGCCCGGGTCTGCCGGGAAGGCCCGGAGATCCTGAACGGGGTCGAAAAGAACGGGCGCAAGGGCCTGCGCTCCTATTCGGTCTCGGGGCGCGTGCGGAACCCCGGCGTGCATCTGCTGCCGGCGGGCTCGACGATCACCGACATCATCGCGGCCGCGGGCGGCATGCTCGAAGGCCATGTCTTCAAGGCCTACCAGCCCGGCGGCCCCTCCGCGGGCCTGCTGCCCGCCTCCATGGCCGACATCCCGATGGATTTCGACACGCTCCAGCCCTTCGGCACCTTCATCGGCTCCGCCGCCGTGGTGATCCTCTCGGACCGCGACAGCGCCCGCGCGGCCGCGCTCAACATGCTGCGCTTCTTCGAGGACGAGAGCTGCGGGCAATGCACGCCCTGCCGCGTCGGCTGCGGCAAGGCCGTCCGGCTGATGGAAGCGGAGCGCTGGGACACCGACCTGCTGGAGGAGCTCGGCAGCGTCATGGTGGACGCCTCGATCTGCGGCCTGGGACAGGCGGCGCCCAATCCGATCCGCATGGTCATCCGGCATTTCGCCGAGGAGATCGGGGCAGGGCAGGCGGCCGAGCCGCCCGGCCAGGGCGGGGGCGCCCAATCGCCCGAGGGAGGATTGCAGTGATGCTCGACCGCAACCCGCAGACCGTCACCTTCACCCTCGACGGCGAGGAAGTCACCGCCGAGCCCGGCCAGACCATCTGGGAGGTCGCCAACGGCCGCGGCCTGCGCATCCCGCATCTCTGCCACAAGCCGGCGCCGGGCTACCGGCCCGACGGCAATTGCCGCGCCTGCATGGTGGAGATCGAGGGCGACCGCGTGCTCGCGGCTTCCTGCATCCGCACGCCGGTCGAGGGCATGGTGGTCCGGACTGGGAGCGAGCGCGCCCGCAAGGCCCGCGCCATGGTCGTGGAACTGCTCGCCGCCGACCAGCCCGAACGCGCGGACGCCCACGACCGCTCCTCGCATTTCTGGGCGATGGCCGATGCCCAGGGCATCGAGGCGAGCCGCTTCCCGCGCCGGGACGCGGAGAGCGTGCCGCCGCCCGACCCGAGCCATCTGGCGATGCGCGTCAATCTCGACGCCTGCATCCACTGCAACCTCTGCGTCCGCGCCTGCCGCGAGGTCCAGGTCAACGACGTGATCGGCATGGCCGGGCGCGGCCATGACGCCAAGGTCGTCTTCGATTTCGACGATCCCATGGGCGCCTCCACCTGCGTGGCCTGCGGCGAATGCGTGCAGGCCTGCCCGACCGGCGCGCTGATGCCGGCGACGGTGCTCGACGCGGCGGGCCGCGGCGACGGCCAGGCGTTCGACCGGGAGGTGGACTCGGTCTGCCCCTATTGCGGCGTCGGCTGCCAGCTCTCCTTCAAGATCAAGGACGACCGCATCGCCTGGGTCGAAGGCATCGACGGGCCCTCCAACCAGAACCGCCTCTGCGTCAAGGGCCGCTTCGGCTTCGACTACATCGCCCATCCCCACCGGCTGCAGAAGCCGCTGATCCGCCGCGAGGACGCGCCGCCCAAGGGACTGAACGTCGATCCCGGCAACCCCCTCACGCATTTCCGCGAGGCGAGCTGGGACGAGGCGCTGGACGCCGCCGCCGCCGGCCTCGCCAGGCTGCGCGACGAGGCGGGCACGCTCGTGGCGGGCTTCGGCTCGGCCAAATGCTCCAACGAGGAGGCCTATCTCTTCCAGAAGCTGATCCGGCAGGGCTTCGGCCACAACAACGTCGACCATTGCACCCGGCTCTGCCACGCCTCCTCGGTGGCCGCGCTGCTCGAGAACGTCGGCTCCGGCGCGGTGACGGCGACCTTCAACGAGATCGAGCATGCGGACGTGGCGATCGTGATCGGCGCCAATCCGATCGAGAACCACCCGGTCGCCGCCACCTATTTCAAGCAATTTGCCAAGCGCGGCGGCAAGCTGATCGTGATGGATCCGCGCGGGGTGGGCCTCAAGCGCTACGCCACCCACCGGCTGCAGTTCCGCCCGGGCACCGACGTGGCGATGCTGAACGCGATCATGAACGTCATCGTCGAGGAGCGGCTCTACGACGAGCAGTACATCGCCGGCTTCACCGAGAACTGGGAGGCCATGAAGGCGCATCTCGCCGAGTTCACCCCCGAGCGGATGGCCCCGCTCTGCGGCATCGAGGCGGCGGTGCTGCGCGCCGTCGCCCGCGACTTCGCCACCGCGCGGGCGGGGATGATCTTCTGGGGCATGGGCATCTCGCAGCATATCCACGGCACGGACAATTCGCGCTGCCTGATCAGCCTCGCGCTGATGACCGGTCATGTGGGCCGCCCCGGCACCGGCCTGCACCCGCTGCGCGGCCAGAACAACGTCCAGGGTGCCTCCGACGCCGGGCTGATCCCGATGTTCCTGCCCGACTACCAGCCGGTCGAGGACGACGGCGTGCGCTCGGCCTTCACCGCGGTCTGGGGGTCGGGGGATTTCTCCAACAAGCGCGGCCTGACCGTGGTCGAGATCATGGACGCGATCCACGACGACAAGATCCGCGGCATGTATATCCTCGGAGAGAACCCGGCGATGTCCGACCCGGACGTGGAACACGCCCGCGACGCGCTGGCCAGGCTCGAGTTCCTCGTCGTCCAGGACATATTCCTGACCGAGACCGCGAATTACGCCGACGTCATCCTGCCCTCCTCCGCCTGGCCGGAGAAGACCGGGACCGTCACCAATACCAACCGGCAGGTGCAGATGGGCCGGCCGGCGGTGCCGCCGCCGGGCGAGGCGCGCGAGGACTGGCGCATCACCACCGACCTGGCCCGCCGCCTCGGCCTCGACTGGCGCTACACCCATCCCCGCGAGGTCTTCGCGGAGATGAAGCTCAACATGCCCTCCTTCGACAACATCACCTGGGAGCGGCTGGAGAAGACCGCGGTGACCTATCCCTCGCTCTCGCCCGAGGATCCCGGCCAGCCGATCGTCTTCGGCGACGGCTTCCCGCGCAAGGAGGGCCGGGCGCGCTTCACCCCGGCAAAGGTGACGGCGCCGGCCGAGACGCCGGATGCGGATTATCCGATGATCCTCCTGACCGGCCGCCAGCTCGAGCACTGGCATACCGGCTCGATGACGCGCCGCGCCGCGGTGCTCGACTGGGCCGAGCCGGAGGCGAACGCGACCCTGAACCCGAAGACCCTGCGCCGGCTCGGCGTCGCGCCCGGCGCGATGATCCGCATCGCCACCCGCCGCGGCGTGATCGAGATCATGGCGCGGGCGGACCGCGCGGTCGCCGAGGACATGGTCTTCGTCCCCTTCGCCTATGTCGAGGCGGCGGCCAACATCCTGACCAACCCGCAGCTCGACCCCTTCGGCAAGATCCCGGAGTTCAAGTTCTCCGCCTGCCGGGTCACGCCGGCGCCGCCGCGGGAGGTGGTTGCGGCGGAATAGCGGGGCCGGCCGGACCGCCGGACCCCGTGCGGGGGCCCGGCGGCGAATTCATCGCGGAACGTTCCGTCTCGGAGAGAGGGCCTGCCGATGAAGATGCTGATCCTGGGCGCGTCCTACGGCTCGCTGCTCTCCACGAAGCTCCTGATGGCGGGCCACGATGCCACGCTGGTCTGCCGCGCGCCGACCGCCGAGCTGATCAATTCCGAAGGCACGATCCTGCGCATGGCGCTCCGCGACGGCGCCGGATTGCGCGAGATCCGCTCGGCGGGCCAGCCGGGCAGGCTGGACGCGGTGACGCCCGAGGCCGCGCGCCCGGAGGAATACGACCTCGTCGGCCTCGCGATGCAGGAGCCGCAATATTCGGCGCCGGCGGTCCGCGAGCTGGTGGCGCGGGTCGCCGCGAGCGGCCGGCCCTGCCTCTCGATCATGAACATGCCGCCGCCGCCCTATCTGCGGCGGATCCCCGGGCTGCCTGTGGCCGATCTCGACGGCTGCTACAACGACGCCTCTGTCTGGGAGGGCTTCCCGCCCGACGCGGTGACGCTCTGCAGCCCCGATCCCCAGGCGTTCCGGCCGCCGGACGAGCCGAAGAACCTGCTCCAGGTCGGCCTGGCCACCAATTTCAAGGCGGCGGTCTTCGCCGATCCGCGACACACCGCCCTGCTTCGTCGGCTCGAGGACGACATCCTGGCGGTGCGCCTCGACGGCGAGGACGTGCCGGTGAAGCTCCGCGTCTTCGAGAGCCTCTTCGTCCCCATGGCGAAATGGAGCATGCTGCTGACCGGCAACTACCGCTGCATCCTTCCCGATGGCGTGCGCTCGATCCGCGATGCGGTGCTCGGCGATCCGGAGGTCTCGCGCGGCGTCTACGACTGGGTCGACGCCCTGGCGCGCCGTCTGGGCGCGGAGGCCGCGGACCAGGTGCCTTTCGAGAAATACGCCGCGGCCGCCCAGGCCCTCGTCAGACCCTCCTCGGCGGCCCGCGCCATCGCCGGCGGCGCCACCGCCATCGAGCGCGTCGACCGCCTGGTCCGGCAGATCGGCGCGCGGCTGGACCTGCGCAATGCCACCGTCGACGAGGTGGTCAGGACCGTCGATGCAAGGCTCGAAGCCAACCGGAAGGTGCAGGCGTAGCGCGGCCTCCTGCTCCCGTGCCGCGCCGGCGCCCGGCTATTCCCGGTCGAAGGTCTCGGCGACCTCGTACATCACCGGCTCGAAGCTGCGGCAGAGCGTGTTGATCTGGCGGTTGCGCACCCGCATCTCCTCGGAGCGCAGCATCGCGAGGAAATCCTCCCGCCGCCGCCACTGCGAATAATTCGCGATGCGGGTCTGGGCATCGTTGACGTGCAGGGCGGCCGAGAGAAAGCCGGGCTGGTGGCGGATGTAGGTCTCGTAGGCCTCCCGCAGCAGATCGAGAAGATCCTGACAGGTGCCGGGGGTCATCTCGAAGGTGGTGATGACGGTCTGAAAGTTCGGGTCGCGTGAAATGGTCGGCATGGGGCACCTCCTGGCGCCAGAGTATCAGGTCGCCCCGCCATTGCCAGACGTCCCGAGACGGCCGCCTCGCCGGCGCCCGGTTGACCCGCCGGCGCGCTTCGTCGCAGCCTCTCCCCCCTTGTGCGCCGGGAGTCGCTCCATGGTCCTTCGCCTTGCCTTCGCCGCCGTCCCGCTCGCCCTCGCCATCGCCCTGGCGGGCGCCGGGCGCGCGCCGGCGCAGCCCGTCTGCGGTGTCGGGGGCCCCGCCTGCGCGGTTCCGCTCGGGACCTATCGCGTCGCGCTTCCCGGCGGCGCGCCGTCCACGGACGGGTTCCCGGCGCTCGTCTTCTTCCACGGCGCCGGCGGGTCGGGGGCGGCAACGCTGCGCAACGGCGCCATGGTTGCGGAATTCCTCGCGCGGGGATGGGCCGTCATCGCGCCCGACGGGCTGGTGCGGCCGGGCTCGAGTTTCGGCCCCGGCTGGTCCTTCCATCCCTCGCGGCCCCGGCAGCGCGACGAGGCGGCCTTCACCCGCGAGATCCTCGCCGATGCGGCCCGGCGCTTCGACATCGACCGCGACCGCGTCCTGCTCTCGGGCTTCTCCGTCGGCGGCTCGCTCGTCTGGTATCTCGCCTGCGCCGATCCCGGGCTCGCGGCCGCCTATGCCCCGGTCGCCGGCGCCTTCTGGCGGCCGCATCCGGAAATGGGCGCCTGCGCCGGCCCGGTGCGGCTGCTGCATACCCACGGCTGGCGCGACGAGACCGTGCCGCTCGAGGGACGCCCCCTGCGCGGCGGCGCGATCCTGCAGGGCGACCTGTTCCACGGGCTGGAGATCCTGCGCGACGCCAATGGCTGCACCGGGCTGCGCGCCGACGCCTACGACACCGACGGCCCGTTCTGGCGGCGCTGGTGGACGCGCTGCACGCCGGGCTCGGCGCTGCAGCTGGCGCTCCATGCTGGCGGCCATTCCGTGCCGCCGGGTTGGGCGGCGCTGGCGCTCGACTGGTTCGCCGAAGCGGTTCCCGAGGACCCGGACTGACCCGCGCTCAGATCGGGGCGGGGGCGAAGCCCGGCAGCGCGCGGTGACCGGGACCATGGCCGCGGGTCACGTCGCGCACGGCGATGTCCCCGATGCGGACGACGCCCCCGTCGGGGCCGACCAGGTCGAGCCCGACATGGGCATAGAGCGCGCGCTCGTCCCAGACCAGATCCACCCCCGGCCCGGCCTCGGGGCCGATCACCAGGCGCAGCCCGACCGGCACCTCATGCGCCTCGATGCGCAGCAAAGGCCCCGTGGACGGGAGATCGGCGATGCCCTGGCCCCCGGCCCCGCCGGGCCAGGTCGCGATCCGGACCATGGGCAGCGGCCCGCGCAGCGCCTTGATGCGCGCGGAGATCTCGACATAGCTCCCCAGACGGATCGGCAATTCGCCCATGTAGCGCAGCCGCTGCAGGGACTCGGTCTTGCGCAGCTCCATGCAGGCGCCGAAATCGCGGTCGTTCAGCGCGATGCGCGCGGAATCGATCCGGTCGTAGGTCGGGCTCTCGGGCGTGCCGTCGCCGCGCGCCCAGTCGTCCAGCCCCTCGGCGAAGGCGGGGGGCATCAGGTCGGGATCCTCGTCCGGCTCGGTCTTCATGGCGCGTCCTTGCTGCGGCGGTTTTCCGCCCATAGCAGCCGGGGGTTAACGGATCGTTAACCATTCCGGGGCGCGTCAGCCGCCCGGCGCGGCCCCCGCCACCAGGCTTCCCGCCAGCGCCGCATCGATCAGCGCGATGGTCTCGGGAATGCCGAAGAGCGCGATGAAGCCGCCGAACCGCGGCCCCTGGGCCTCGCCGAGCAGCACCTCGTAGAGCGCGGCGAACCAGGCGCGCAGCGGCTCGAAGCCATGCTCCTTGCCCACCGCGAAGACCATCGCCTGCAAGGCCTCCGGATCGGCCGGCCCGGACCAGGCCGCCAGCCGGTCGCGCAGATCCCCGAGCGCCGCGCGCTCGCGCGCGTCGGCGAGACGGTAGGTCTTGGCCGGGCGCACGAAATCCTCGAAATACCGCAGCGCGTAGCCGGCGGCGGCGTCGAGCCCCGGATGGGTCTCCGGCCCGGCCTCGGGGGCATAGCGGCGGATGAATCCCCAGAGCGCGTTCTCGTCATGGGCATTCGCCGCGCTCGCGAGATTGAGCAGCATCGAATAGGGCACCACCATGTCGGAGGCGGGCGCCGCGCCCTGATGGATGTGCCAGACGGGATTGGCCAGCCGCTGGGCGGCATCCTGGCCCGGGAACGCCCGCAGATGCTGGTGATACTCGTCCATCGCCTTGGGGATCACGTCGAAATGCAGCCGCTTCGCCGTCTTCGGCTTGGCATACATGAAGAGGCTCAGGCTCTCGGGACTGGCATAGGTGAGCCATTCCTCCATCGACAGGCCGTTGCCCCTGGACTTGGAGATCTTCTGGCCCTTCTCGTCGTTGAAATGCTCGTAGTTGAAGAGCTCCGGCGGCGGGCAGCCGAGCGCGCGGCAGATCCGTGCCCCGAGCTCCGCGCTCGGGATCAGGTCCTTGCCGAACATCTCGTAATCGACCCCGAGCGCGGCCCAGCGCATCGCCCAGTCGGGCTTCCACTGCAGCTTGACATGGCCGCCGGTCACCGGCACCTCGACCCGCTCCCCGTCGGGCTCGGCATAGACGATGGTGCCCCGCTCCACATGGCGCTCGAGCGTCGGCACCTGGAGCACATGGCCGGTCCTGGGGCTGATCGGCATGAAGGGCGAATAGGTGGCCTGGCGGTCCGCCCCGAGGCTCGGCAGCATGATCTCCATCACCGCGTCGAAGCGCTCCAGCACCCGCAGCAGCATCGCGTCGAAACGGCCCGCGCGATAATATTCGGTGGCGCTGGCGAATTCGTAGTCGAAGCCGAAGGCGTCGAGGAAGGCGCAGAGCCGCGCGTTGTTGTGGGCGCCGAAGCTCGCATGGGTGCCGAAGGGGTCGCGCACCCGCGTCAGCGGCAGGTTCAGGTCGGCCTTCAGCGCCTCCTGCATCGGCACGTTGCCGGGAACCTTCCGGAGCCCGTCCATGTCGTCGGAGAAGCAGATCAGCCGCGTGGGGATGTCCGACAGCGCCTCGAAGGCGCGCCGCACCATGGTCGTGCGCGCCACCTCGCCGAAGGTGCCGATATGCGGCAGGCCCGAAGGCCCGTAGCCGGTCTCGAAGAGCACGTAGCCCTTCTCCGGCGGCGCCTCCGCATAGCGCCGGACCAGCCGCCGGGCTTCCTCGAAGGGCCAGGCCCTGGCCTCCCGCGCCGCGCTCCGCGTCTCGTCCATGGCGAATCCGCCCCCCGCCCGTGCCGGCCGCCCCGACGGCCCGCTTCCTATTGCCCGACCGCCTGCCGGTCAATACAACCATGGCAAGCGCCCCCGGCCAGTCAGGACCATCCCATGCCCGCCTCCGAATACACGCCGGCCTCGTTCTCGACCCAGGATGCGCTGATCGCGGTCATGGTGGCGGTCTCCGCCTCCGACGAGAACATCACCACGCGCGAGCTGCTCTCGATCAGCCGCATGGTCGACACGCTGCCGGTCTTCGAGGGCTACGACCTCGACCGGGTGCGCACCGTCAGCCAGACGGTCTTCGACCTCTTCACCGAGGAGGACGGGCTCGACGCGCTCTTCGGTCTCGTGCGCGACGCGCTGCCCGAGGCGATCGCCGAGACCGCCTATGCGCTGGCCTGCGACGTGGCCGCCGCCGACGGCCACGCCTTCCAGGCGGAGCTGCAGTTCCTGCTCGAGCTGCGCCACGAGCTCGGGATCGACCGGCTCCACGCCGCGGCGATCGAGCGCGGCAGCGCCGCCCGCCACCGCCGCCTGCCCAGGGACAATTGATGCCGGCTCCAGGCGAGCCCTTCGGGAAGCACGGGCGAGACCCGTGGTGCCGCCGCGGAGGTCCCGGCGCCGGTCCGTAGCGACCAACCCCGATCCGGCACGCCGCATCGCCGGCCCCCGGCCCGGCTATCGCCGCCAGGAGCCGAGCGCGCGCAATTCGCTCGACGAGAGATCCAGCATCCGCCCGGTGAGCAGGGTCCAGCAGGGCGGATCGGCGAGCGCCAGCCCGCCCGCCTGCGCCGCCGGCAGCCGCCAGCGGCCGTAGCGCCGCGCCGCCGGCGAGAGGCCGGCGCGCAACTGCTCGCCCGGCCGCGCCAGCACGCCGACCGGGACACGCGCCATGATCTCGTCCCAGCGGTCCCAGCGGTGGAACCCGGCGAGATTGTCGGCGCCCATCAGCCAGACGAAATGGACCCCGCGATAGCGCATGCCGAGCGCGGCCAGCGTCTCGGCGGTGTAGCGCGTTCCCAGCCGCGCCTCGATGGCGGTCACCGCGACACGCGGATGCGTCACGATCTCCCGCGCCGCCGCGATCCGGCGGCCCATCTCGGCGGGGGCGGTCGGCTTCAGCGGATTGCCCGGGCTCACCAGCCACCAGACGCGGTCCAGCCGGAAGGCCCGGAGCGCCCAGCGCGTGACATGGACATGGCCGGCATGGGGCGGGTCAAACGAGCCGCCGAGCAGGCCGATGCGCTGGCCGGGCAGGGCGACGGGGCCGGACGGAAGCACGCAGGCGATCTCCTCGGGACGGGACCATGGCATTCGGAAGGCAGGGCGCCGACGCTGTCAATCCATGCCCCCGCCCGGCTCCCGTTCCCGGTCGGGCGCGGGCGGCGGGCAACCCGGGGCCGGCGAAGAACAGTGTTGCACGAAAGCCAGCATCGCGCCGGGACACTGCAAATCGCTTGCTCGCGCGGCCGCGAAAGTATTAACCTTTTGTTAACGATTTGTCCCGGCTGCGGTCGCCTTAGTCCGGAAGGACGGTTCATGCGCGCAAAACAAGTAGCCATCGCGAGCCTGCTTGCCGGTGCGGCGGTCGTCGGCGTCGCCGCGCTGCGGGGCGGCCCGCCGGCGGAGCCCGAAGCCGGCGCCGAGATCGCGGCCGCCTCGTCGGAAACCCCGGCCGCCGCCGAAGAGGACGCGCTGCCGGCCGGCGCCGAAGGCACCGTCAGCATCGAGGAATTGACCGCGATGCTCGCCGAGCGCGACGCGGCGCTCGAGACCATCACCGCCGCCGTCGAGCGCGCCGAAGCCGCGGTCGAGACCCTGACCGCGACGGTCGGCGAGCGCGACGCGACCATCGAGAAACTGACCGCGACGGTCAGCGAACGCGATGCCACAATCGAGGAACTTCGCAACCGTCTCAGCTTCTTGCAGGACGAACCTGATGCAAAGGCCGAACTCGTGGCGCTGGTCGCGCCCGACGGGGCGGAGGCACAGCCCGGCCTGCCGGTGACGCCCGCCGCGATGCCCGCCACGCTCGCCGGCGGCATCGCGCTCTTCGAGCAGGAGCTCGCCGCGGCCAAGGCCGAGCCCGACGCGCCGCCGCCGGTGCCCGCCGACCGCCCGCTGACGGAGGTGCATTTCGAGGTCGCCAGCGCAAAGCTCACCCCCGGCGGCGAGGAACGCGCCGTCGCCGCCGCCCGCACCCTCGCCGCCATGAACCTCGACCGGATCCGCATCGCCGGCCACACCGACCGCGTCGGCAACCCGGATGCGAACCGCCGGCTCTCGGAGGCGCGCGCCGAGGCGGTGGCGCAGGTGCTGATCGACGCCGGCCTGCCGCGCGAGCGCATCGAGATCGACCCCATGGGCGAGACCCCCGAAATGGCCCCCGTCGCCACCTCCGACGGGATCTCCGAGCCGCTCAACCGCTGCGTCGGCATCTATCCCGTCGTGCTGGCCTCGGCGGCGAACTGACCTCGGCTCACCCGCCGCGTTGCATTGCACGCCCCCTCCCGCCCCGGGTATGACGGTCGGCGTGAAGGGGAATGTGTCACGCCCGGCCGTGAGGGACAGCCATGGACCAGCTATTCGCGATCAAGTTCTTCGGGGCGCTCTTCGCGATCATGAACCCGCTGACCAACCTGCCGATCTTCCTCAGCCTCACCAGCGGCCTCGACCCGGCCGGGCAGCGCCGGGTCGCCCGCCAGGTGGTGCTGAAT
>NZ_DAIUBO010000042.1:0-21499 GCF_036846665.1 Amaricoccus sp.
GCCGGCCCCCGGCAGGGCCGGCGCGGCCCGATCGCCACGGGTCGATCGGGCTGGAACACCCCGGCCGCGGGAGGAATAGGAGTCGGCGGCGAGGGTCGCGGGTACGATCCCGTCCCCGCGCGCTCGGCCCGCCCGATCGTGCCGGCGGCCGAATCCCCGAGAGGCCGCCGCCTCCCCTCGCGGATCCGGCAAGTGACACATCCGCCCGCACAGGAGCGCCGACGGCGCGGAGCGAATCCGTTAACTCTTTTTCCCATATAAAACAACGCGTTGAAATGCGTCCCCATGGGGACGCCCTATTCGGCGCAGATCATCACGCCCGTGGCGTCGAGGCGCGATGCCAGGGACTGGAGCCGCCGCTCGACGACCTCCCCGGCGAATTCCCGCGCCGGGCCGCACAGGGTCAGGGTCAGCCTGCCGTCGCCGGGCTCGAGCCTGGCATGCTCCAGCACCCCGGTCGCGGATCCCGAGAGCATCGCCCCGAGCCGCATCGCCCGGCCGAGGATCACGGCCTCCGCGGCGCGCGGCTCCGGCAGGATCCCCCGGAAGAGCGTCGCCGTCGCATCCGGGGCGGTGGCCTTGTAGCGGTTCAGAAGCGCCAGCCCTAGGAAAACCCGGTCGGGATGGTCGATGCCGCCCACATTGCCGCGGGTCACGGAATCGAAGCAGAGCTCCGCCCGGTAGTCCGGATGCGCCCGCCAGTTCGCGTCGTGCAGCAGGCAGGCGGCATGAACCAGCCGCAGCTCCGCCGCGCTCCGCCCGGCATAGAGCGGCCCCAGCCAGTCGAAGAGCGTCTCGCCGAATCCCGGCATGCGGGAAGCGGCCGCCTCCATGTGCCGGCAGGCCTCGATCAGCGGATCGAGCCTGCGCACCGCCTCGGGCATCTGCCGGTAGAGCAGGCCCTCGCGCAGCCCATAGGCGGAAACCGCGATCCGCCCGGGCTCGATCCGCGCGATCAGCTCCTCGAGCGCCAGCGTCGCCAGCGGCACCAGCGAGAGCCGCGCCATCGAGGTCCCGGTCAGGGCGGAGAGCTCGGCCGGCTCGCGGGCGCGGATCCAGGCGAGGGTCTCGAGCAGCTGCGCGGCCGGTGGCTCGTAGCCATGCAGCACCTTCAGCGGATAGCCCCGGCGCTCCATGTCGAGCCGCGCGATCGCCCGCCAGGAGCCGCCCACGAGAAAGAGCCGCCGGGGCTCGCCCGCCACCGCCCGCCGCAGGGCCTTGACCTGCTTGCGCACGAAGCGGGCGCGTTTCTCCCCGTCGGCGATCTCGGCGAGCTTCAGCGGCCCCAGCGGCGCGGTGGCGCGGTCATGGACCTGGCCGCCCGAGACATGGGCGAGCTCCATCGAGGAGCCGCCCATGTCGCAGACCAGACCCTCGGCCGCCGGCCATCCCAGGAGCACGCCCTTCGCGGAGAGCTGCGCCTCCTCGCTGCCGCTGGCCACATGCAGCTGCAACCCGGTCTCGCGCTCGACCTGCGCGCAGAAATCCGGCCCGTCCCGCGCCTCGCGCACCGCCGCCGTCGCCACGGCGATCATGCCCGAGAGCTGCATGCGCCCGGCCAGCGCGGCATAGCGGTGCAGCGCGGCCAGCGCGCAGCGCCAGCCCTTGGGGCTCAGCCGCCCGGTGCTGCCCAGGCCGGCCCCGAGCCCGCAGAGCACCTTCTCGTTGTAGAAATAGGCCGGGCTGCGGGCCATGCCGTCGAAGACCACCAGCCGCACCGAGTTCGACCCGACGTCGATCACCCCGATCCGGCGCAGGCGGGCCTTGCCGGTCTCCGCCGCGACCGACCCGCTCCCCCCGGCTTGCGCGTGCGTCCCTGTCCGCATGGCTCTCCCCGCAGGTTCCGCCGCGCCAGCCTTCGCAGCCCCCGGTTGCCGCGTCAATCGTGGGCGTTGACCAGCGGCGCCACGTCCTGCGCCCCCGCCCGCCCGCGTCCCGAGAGCGAGGGATTCTGCATGAAGAACCTGTGGCAGTTGAAGAGCGCCGCCCCCGGCACGGCCTCGTGGCGCTCGAACCGCCCGTCCGGCTGGGCGACCCAGCTCTGGGCCTGGTCATGCATGTTGGCCGCCATGATCTGGTCCATGATCTGGGCATGCACCGTGGGGTTGGTGATCTCCACGAGGCTCTCGATGCGGCGGTTGAGGTTGCGCTCCATCCAGTCGGCCGAGGAGATATAGACCCGCGCCTCGGTCGAGGGCAGGCCGTAGCCGTTGCCGAAGGCCACGATCCGGCTGTGCTCGAGGAACCGCCCGATGATCGACTTGACGCGGATGTTGTCGGAGAGGCCGGCCACGCCGGGCCTGAGCGAGCAGATGCCGCGCACGACCATGTCGATCTTCACCCCGGCCCGGCTCGCCCCGTAGAGCGCGTCGATCACCTCCGGCTCGGTGATCGAATTGACCTTCACCCAGACCTGCGCCGGCCGCCCGGCCTTCGCATGGGCGATCTCGGCCTCCAGGCCCTCGAGGATGCGCGGCTTGATCATATGCGGGGAGATCGCGACCTTCTCCAGGCTCTCCGGCTTGATGTAGCCGGTGACGTAGTTGAAGACCTGGCCCACGTCGCGGCCCATCACCCGGTCGCAGGTGAAGAGCGAGAGGTCGGTGTAGATCCCCGCCGTACCCGGATGGTAGTTGCCGGTGCCGAGATGGCTGTAGGTCACCAGCTCGCCCCCCTCGCGCCGCACCACCAGGCTCAGCTTGGCATGGGTCTTCCAGTCGATGAAGCCGTAGACCACCTGCGCGCCCGCGCGCTCCAGCTGGCGGGACTGGCGGATGTTGGCGGCCTCGTCGAAGCGCGCCTTGATCTCCACCAGCGCCGTCACCGACTTGCCGTCCTCCGCCGCCTCGCAGAGCGCCGCGACGATCGGGCTGTCGCGGCTGGTGCGATAGAGGGTCTGCTTGATCGCCACCACGTCCGGGTCGCGCGCCGCCTGCTGCACGAAGCGCACCACCACGTCGAAGGTCTCGTAGGGATGGTGCAGCAGCATGTCCTTCTGGCGGATCGCGGCGAAGATGTCGCCCTCGAAATCCTGCACACGCTCGGGAACGCGCGGCGTGAACGGCTGCCAGAGCAGGTCCGGGCGGTCGATCCGGCAGAGCTCCGAGAGCGCGGCGATGCCGATGATGCCGGGGATCTCCACCACCTCGTGCTGCTCGACGCCGAGCGCCTCCACGATCGTCTCGCGCAGATCCGGCGGCGCGTCGGCGGTCATCTTCAGCCGCATCACCTCGCCGCGGCGGCGGCGCTTGAGCGCGGTCTCGAACTCGCGCACCAGATCCTCGGCCTCTTCCTCGACCTCCAGGTCGCTGTCGCGCAGGATGCGGAAGGCGCAGAGCCCCAGCATGGAATAGCCGGGAAAGAGCCGCGTCACGAAGACCTCCAGGAGCCCCTCGAGCGGCAGGAGCCGGATCTGCCCCTTCGAGCCGCCCGGCAGCGTCACGAAGCGCTGCACCTGGGCCGGCACCGGCAGCAGCGCCTCGAGCACCTCCCCGTCGGTCTCGCGCCTGAGCTTCAGCCCCATGGCGAAGCCGCCCGAGGCGATGAAGGGGAAGGGATGCGCCGGGTCGACCGCCAGCGGCGTCAGGATCGGAAAGACCTGCTCGAAGAAGAACGGCTCGAGCAGCCTGCGGTCCGCGGCGCGCAGCTCCGAGGGGCCGAGCACCTCGATGCCCTCGGCCTTCATCAGCCCGCGCAATTCCTTCCAGGCCTCCTGCTGCCGGGCCATCAGCGCCCGCGCATCGGCCTCGATGCGGCGCAGCTGCTCCGGAGGTGCGAGGCCGTCGGAGCTGGCGCTCATCACCCCGGCACGCACCATGCCGCGCAGTCCGGCGACGCGGACGGTGTAGAACTCGTCGAGATTGGCGCCGGAGATCGCGAGAAAGCGCAGCCGTTCGAGCAGCGGAACCGCCGGGTTCTCGGCCTCCGCCATCACCCGCCAATTGAAGGCGAGCCAGCTGAGCTCGCGGTTGATGAAGCGGTTCGGCCCGTCGATCTCGACTTCGGGCATCGCGCGCCCAGGACCGGCCTGGGAATTCAGGAAGTCCGCGTTGACCCGCGGCGTCGTCATCGTGTCGGGCATCGCACCGCCTCCCGCCGGCTCGCCGTGTCGCGCATCCATGTCGTGTCGATTGCCGGTTGTTTCTAGGCCAGAACGGGCGCCGCCGGAAGCTCAGTCTGCGTCCCGGGACAGCACCTCCGCCGCCAGCCGGAGGGTGATCGCGCGCTTACGCGCGAGGCCCGCCCGGTCCAGCGCCGCGACCGCCGCCTCGGCGGCGGCGAAGGAACGCTCGATCCGCCCGAGCAGGAAGCCGATCAGATCCGGCCCCACCGCGATCTGCCGATCGGCGAAGAGCTTGACCAGGAGTGCGGAGAGCAGCGCGTCGTCGGGGGAGTCGAGCCGGGCCACGCCGGCGGTGCGCAGCCGGCTCGCGAGATCGGGCAGCGCCACCGGCCAGAGCGCCGGCGCGCTGCGCCCGGTCAGCATCAGGCTTCCCGAGAGCGCGAGGCGGTTGCAGAGGTGAAAGAGCGCCTCCTCCGCCACCCGCCGCGCCGCCCCCGGCAACGCCTCCAGCCGGTCGGCGTCCTCCACCGCCAGCGCGGCCTCCGCGGCGACCGCCGCCGGATCGACCGCCCCCAGATCCGCGGCCGCGAGAACCCGCGCCCCCGACCGGGCCGCCCAGACATGCGCCAGATGCGTCTTGCCGGCGCCGGCCGGTCCCACCACGGCGAGCCGCCGCGCCGGCCAGTCCGGCCAGGCATCGACCTGCGCCAGCGCCAGAGCATTGGCCGGCGACACGAAGAAATCCGCCCGGCGGAGCGCCGGTCGCGCGGGCAGATCCAGCACCAGCTGCCCGCTCCCCGCCATGCTCAACCCACCCCGGGCGGCCGCCTGCCGGTATAGAGCGGGCTCTCGAGATAGCGGCCGACCGCGAAGCGCCCGAGCACGCCCAGCGAGGCGGCCACCGGCACCGCCACCAGCATGCCGGCGAAGCCGAAGAGCCTGCCGAAGACCGCCAGCGCGAGGATCAGCAGCACCGGATGCAACCCCACCGACTTGCCGACCAGCTTGGGCGTCAGCACGTTGCCCTCGACGAACTGGCCGAAGGCGAAGATGCCCGCGGTGACGAAGATCCAGAGCGGCTGCTCCCAGAAGCTGAAGATCGCGATCGCCATGGAGAGCACCCCGCCCACCAGCGCCCCCACATAGGGGATGAAGGCCAGCAGCCCCGCCAGCATGCCCACGAGGAAGCCGAAGGGCAGGCCGATCAGGGTCAGCGCCACGGCGTAGAAGGTGCCCTGGATCAGGCAGACCGACAGCTGGCCGCGCACGAAGCCCGCCAGCGTCCGGTCGATGTCGCGCATGATGGCGCGGATGGTCGGCGCGTGCTCGCGCGGCAGCCAGCCGTCCAGCGTGGCCAGCATCCGGTCCCAGTCGAGCAGCAGATAGAAGGCGACCACCGGCGCAACCACCATGATCAGGACGAAATCGACCACCGCCATCGAGGAGGCCAGCACCGAATTGATCACCCCCGGCCCGATCTCCTTGAAATGCTCCTGCAGCGTGGTCAGCCCCCGGCGCAGCAGCGCCTCCTGGTCGTCGCTGCTGGGGAAGCGCCGGGCCAGCATCTCCTGCATCCAGGCGATCCACTCGGGCACCGCGGCGGCCAGCTGCTGGCCCTGATCGATCAGCGCCGGCACGACGAGCCCCATGGTCAGCACGAAGCCGAGCACCACCAGCAGCGCGATGATCGCCGTCGCCGCCACCCGGCCGAGGCCGAGCCGCTCCAGCCGGTCCGCCAGCGGGTCGAGCAGATAGGCGATGGCCGCGCCCAGCATGAAGGGGGCCAGCGTAGAGCCCAGCGCCCAGAGCGTCAGCGCGAGCAGGAGGAAGCCGATCCCCCAGAACATCACCTGCTTTCGCGCCGAGACGGCCATCCATCTCTCCGTTGACCCCGCGCGCCGAGACCTGCCCCAGCCGCGCGCCGCACGCAAGCCCGCCCGATTCGGCCTCAGACGAATTGTTCGCGGATCAGCCGCTCCTCCAGCCCGTGACCCGGATCGAAGAGCAGTCGGTGAGCGATCGCCGGCTCGCTCGTGACGACGATATGGATCACGTCGCGCACCTCCGCGCTGTCGGCGGCCGCCGCGACCGGGCGCTTCTCCGGTTCGCGCACCTCGAAGGTGACATGCGCCTCCTTGGGCAGGAGCGCCCCGCGCCAGCGCCGCGGCCGGAAGGCCGACATCGGCGTCAGCGCCAGCACCTCCGCGCCGATCGGCAGGATCGGGCCATGGGCGGAATAATTGTAGGCGGTCGAGCCCGCCGGCGTCGCCAGCAGCACGCCGTCGGCGACGAGCTCGGCCATGCGCTCGCGCCCGTCCACGAGGATGCGCAGCTTCGCCGCCTGCGGCCCGGCGCGGAGCAGCGAGATCTCGTTGATCGCCAGCGCCTCGACGATCGCGCCGTTCGCCCGGGTCGCACGCATCCGCAGCGGGTTGATCACCGCCGCCTCGGCCGCGCCCAGCCGCTCCACCAGCCCCTCCTCGGCATATTCGTTCATCAGGAAGCCGACGGTGCCGCGGTTCATGCCGTAGACCGGAAGCCCGTTCTTGTCGGTGCCGTGCAGCGTCTGGAGCATCAGGCCGTCCCCCCCCAGCGCCACGATTACCTCCGCCTCGCCGAGCGGGGACTGGCCGTGGCGCAGGATCAGCCGCGCCATCGCCTCCTCGGCGAGCGCAACCGGGCTCGCCACGAAATGGATCTTCTCCAGGCCCACGTCCCGATCCCGTCCCGATCCCGCGCCGCTGCGGCTCGCCCGCCAGTCTCGCGCGCGTCCCGCACGAACTCAAGCCCGGCGGGCAGGATCGATGCGCGAGGTGTCGCTTTCCGGGCTTCCGCGCCTGCGCCATTCGCGCTATCAGGCGGCGCAGCGACGGCCCCGAGCAGAGGATCTCCGCACCGTGAACGACACCCGCCCCGAGCCCGGCTTCTTCTCCGAGGATCTCGCCTCCCGCGACCCGGAGCTCCAGGCCGCCATCACCGGCGAACTGACGCGCCAGCGCGACGAGATCGAGCTGATCGCCTCGGAGAACATCGTCAGCCGCGCCGTGCTCGAGGCCCAGGGCTCGGTGATGACCAACAAGTATGCCGAAGGCTATCCCGGCCGGCGCTACTACGGCGGCTGCCAGTTCGCCGACGTGGCCGAGAACCTCGCGATCGAGCGGGTCTGCCGCCTCTTCGGCACCGCCTTCGCCAATGTCCAGCCGCATTCCGGCAGCCAGGCCAACCAGGCGGTGTTCATGGCGCTGATGGCGCCCGGCGACACCTTCCTCGCCATGGATCTCTCCGCCGGCGGCCATCTGACCCACGGGGCGAGGCCGAATGTCTCTGGCAAGTGGTTCAACGCGGTTCACTACGGCGTGCGCCGCCAGGACCAGGCCATCGACTACGACCAGGTCGCCGAACTGGCCGAGCGCCACCGCCCGAAGCTGATCATCGCCGGCGGCTCGGCGATCCCGCGCCGGATCGACTTCGCCCGTTTCCGCGCGATCGCCGACAGCGTGGGCGCCTGGCTCCAGGTCGACATGGCCCATATCGCCGGGCTCGTCGCCGGCGGCCAGCATCCGAGCCCCTTTCCCCACGCCCATGTCGCCACCTCGACGACCCACAAGACCCTGCGCGGCCCGCGCGGCGGGCTGATCCTGACCGACGACGCCGAACTGGCGAAGAAGTTCAACTCGGCGATCTTCCCCGGCCTCCAGGGCGGCCCGCTGATGCATGTCCTCGCCGCCAAGGCGGTGGCCTTCGGCGAGGCGCTGCGCCCCGATTTCGCCGAATACCAGGCCCGCGTGATCGCCAATGCCGCGACGCTGGCCGAGACGCTGCTCAGGGGCGGCCTCGACATCGTCACCGGCGGAACCGACACGCATCTGATGCTGGTCGATCTGCGCCCCAAGCGCGTGACCGGCGCCGAGACCGAGAAGGCGCTCGGTCGCGCCCACATCACCTGCAACAAGAACGGCATCCCCTTCGACCCGGAGAAGCCGACGGTCACCTCCGGCATCCGCCTCGGCACGCCGGCGGGAACCACCCGTGGCTTCGGCACCGTCGAGTTCCGCGAGATCGGCGAGCTGATCGTGGAGGTCATCGACGGCCTCGCCGCCCAGGGCCCCGAGGGCAATGCGGCGACCGAAGCCGCCGTCAAGGCCCGCGCCATGGCGCTCTGCCGCCGCTTCCCGGTCTACCCCGGCCTCTGAGCGAGGGCCCCCGAGGCTTTCATTCAGGCAGAAACCCTATCGGGCAGAACGGGGCCCCGTGCCAACAGGCATGGGGGAACACCGCGACCCGGCCAAAGGGCCGGTCCGCTTCGCGGCGCTTGCGCCGCGCGGCAATTCGCGCGAGGCATGGGTGCTGCCCGCGGCGCGACGGGCCGCCCGAGGGAGCATCGCCATGACCCATCCCGCCCTGCAACCGGAGGCCACCGCCGTCGTCACCGGCGGCGCGGCGGGAATCGGACTGGCCGCCGCATTGCGCTTCGCCGAGGCCGGGCTCAACGTGGTGATCGCCGATCTCGGGCCCGAACGGCTGGCGGCGGCGGCCGACCGCATCGTCGCGGCCTCGCCCCGCGGCGACGAGGCGGTGATGGCGGTGGAGGCGAGCGTCGCGCGCGCCGAGGATCTCGACCGGCTCGAGACGGCCGTCGCCGATCGCTTCGGCGGCACCGACGTGCTGATGAACAACGCCGGCATCCAGCCCGGCAGCGCGATCTTCGGCCCGGTGGAGAACTGGGAGCGGGTCTTCGCCGTGAACCTCTGGGGCGTGATCCACGGCAGCCGCGCCTTCCTGCCCGGCATGATCGCCCGCGGCCGGCCCGGCCTCGTGATCAACACCGGCTCGAAACAGGGCATCACCACGCCCCCGGGCGATCCCGCCTACAACGTCGCCAAGGCCGCGGTGAAGGCCTATACCGAGGCGCTGGCCCACGAGCTGCGCAACATGCCCGGCTGCGCGGTCACCGCGCATCTCCTGATCCCGGGCTTCGTCTTCACCGAGCTCACCCGCGGCGACCGCGACGAGAAGCCCGCCGGCGCCTGGACCCCCGAAGAGACCGTCGATTTCATGCTGGCGCGCCTCGATGCGGGGGATTTCTACATCCTCTGCCCCGACAACGACGTGCCGCGCAGCCTCGACGAGAAGCGCATCGCCTGGGCCGCCGGCGACATCATCGAGAACCGCCCGGCGCTTTCGCGCTGGCACCCCGACTGGGCGGAGGCCTTCGCCGCCTTTCTCGCGAAGCCCTGAGCGCCGGTCGCAGGCGCCGGGGCCCGGTTCCGGGTGGACCGGCCGCCCGATTCCCCTGATGATTGCCGGCAAAAGGGGAGGACGGCACATGACCAAGGAGACCATCGGATTCGTCGGCGCGGGGCTCATGGGCCACGGCATCGCCGCAAACATCCTGAAGGGCGGCTACGACCTCGCCGTCATCGCCCATCGCAGCCGCGCCCAGATCGAGGATCTGCTCGGCCGCGGCGCCGTCGAGGCGGGGGACCTCGCCGAGCTCGGCACGCGCGCCAGCATGGTCTTTCTCTGCCTGCCGGGCTCGCCGCAGGTCGAGGCCACGGTCGAGGGGCTGCTCGGCGGGCTGAAGGCGGGCGCGGTGGTCGTGGATTGCTCCACCGCGGACCCGGTCTCGACCCAGGCGCTCGCGGCGCGGCTGGCGGCACGCGGCATCGCCATGGCCGACGCGCCGCTCGGCGGCACGCCGGTCCAGGCCGAGGCCGGCGAGCTCTCGGCGATGGTCGGGGCCGACGCGGCGACCTTCGCGCGCATCCGCCCCGTGGTCGAGACCTGGGCGGCGACCATCCGGCATGTCGGCGGCCCGGGAGACGGGCACCGCATGAAGCTGCTCAACAACTTCCTCTCGCTCGGCTATGCCGCGATCTATGCCGAGGCGCTCGCGCTCGGCGCCAAGGTCGGCCTCGACCCCAGGCGCTTCGACAGCGTCATCCGCGGCAGCCGCATGGATTGCGGCTTCTACCGGACCTTCATGGGCTACATCGTCGAGGGCAACCGCGAGGCGCATAAGTTCACGCTCAGCAACGCGCTGAAGGACCTGAAATACCTCGAGAGCATGGCCAATGCCGCCGGGGTCGCGAACCCGCTCGGCAATGCCGCCAAGAACAGCTTCGCCATGGCCCATGCGACCGGCGGCGACGGGCCGGAGGATTACGTGCCGCATCTGGTCAGCTTCGTCGGCCGGCAGAACGGCATTCCGCTCGAGCCCTGAGCCGCCGCTTCAGCCGAAGCGGTTGGCGCCCTCGCTGCCCTTCTGGACGTAGAACCACAGCAGCACCAGCAGCCCGATCACCGGCACGAGGCCGAGGAGCACCCACCAGCCGGTACGATCGGTGTCGTGCAGCCGCCGCACCGTTACCGCGAGGTTGGGCAGAAGGATCGCGAGACCCAGCAGCCCCGAGATCGGCCGGACGCTCTCCCCCTCGGGAGCGCCGAAGAGCAGCCCGTCGAGAAGCCCCGCGACCAGCACGGCGATGAGCACCGCCAGCGTCCACCACCAGAATTCCGAGCGCGGCGCTCGCCCCGAGAAGGTGACGTAGTTCGAGAGCACGTTGCGCACGGCCTCTTGGAACGTCATGACGCGGCACTCCCTTTTCCCGCCGGGGCGGCGCGAGTCTCTCCGCCCGGGCGGATCGCGTCAAGTCGGGCGCGCCTGCGATTTCACGCGGCGTTCCGGCGGCATTCGCGCCGCTTTCACGGCCGGATGACGCGGCCCGGCTAGGTCTTGCGTCATGCGGAGGCCCCCGATGGCCCCGCACGAGGTGCCGAAGCGGACCGAACGCGCGGCGCCCCTGAATTCCGTGCCTCGAATGCTTGCCGGCCCAAGGGCCGATCCTCAACCCGCATCGAGAGATGCCGACGAAGAAGGAAGTCGAAATGAAACGCAGTGCTTTCGCAACCTCGCTCGCCGCCGCCTTCCTGCTGGGCCTCGCCCCCTCGATCGCGCCGGCGCAGTCGCAGCTCGCCACCGGCGCCGGCCTCACCGCCGCCGAGGCGGGCGGCATGAGCCTCACCGAGATCTACGTCGCCAAGATCAACCGCGAATCCGGGCGCGACCAGCAGCAGGGCGTCTTTCACCGAGCCGACCCGGTCGTGGTGGACCCCGACCAGCACGCCCAGCTCATCCGCGCCGCAGGCCTGACCGGCGCAGAGGCCGCGGGCCTGAGCCTCGCCGAGATCGCGGCGATCAAGACCAGCCGCAACGCCCCGCGCGACGAGCGCGTGGTGGTGATGATCGGCCGGTCGCTGCCGGCGACCGACACCGCCGCCTACAGCCAGCTCGTCGCCGCATCGGGCCTGACCCCGGTCGAGGCGAGCGGGCTCACGCTGAACGACCTCTACGTGATGAAGATCGACCGCGAGAGCCGCCGGGACGACCGCCAGTCCTTCGACTGACGGCGATGCCGCTGCCGGGCAGTGCAAGCCGTGGCCCCTCCGGGGGCCACGGCCGCGTTCAGCGCTTGTCGAAGCGCAGCTTCACATAGGCCCCCGGGGCGGGTTCGATCACCCCGAGCTTCGCCCCGGGCTCGCGCGCCTTGATGCGCCGGCCCGAGCGTTTCGCCAACCAGGCGTCCCAGTCGGGCCACCAGCTCCCCGCCGTCTCCTCGGCACCGGCGAGCCAGTCCTCCAGCGTCGGCAGCGTCAGGTCGGGATTCGTCCAGAACTGGTACTTGCCCAGCGCCGGCGGGTTCACCACCCCGGCGATATGCCCCGAGCCCGCGAGAATGAAGCGCACGTCGGCCTTGGTCATCGCCCGCGCCCCGCGATAGACCGAATGCGCCGGCGCGATGTGATCCTCCCTGGTCGCCACGTGATAGACCGGCAGGGCGATGTCGCCGAGGCTGACGGGCTCTCCGCGCACCTCGAACTTCCCCTTTATCAGGGCGTTCTGGACGTAGAACTGGTCGAGATAGCGCTTGTGCACCTTCGCCGGCATCGCCGTCGAATCCGCGTTCCAGTAGAGCAGGTCGAAGGGGAACGGATCCTTGCCCAACATGTAGTTGTTGACCATGTAGCCCCAGATCAGGTCGTTGGCGCGCAGCATGTTGAAGGCATCGGCCATCTTGCTGGCGGGCATGTAGCCCTGATCCATCTCCTCCTCGACGACCCCGAGGATCTGCTCGTCGATCATCACCTGCAATTCGCCGGCATCCTCGAAATCGAGCTGCCCGGTGAAGAAGGTCGCCGAGGCGATGCGCTTCTCCTTGTGCCGGCCCATCCAGGCGAGCATGCTCCCCGACAGCGTGCCGCCGATGCAGTAGGAGACGAGATGCAGGCTCTTCTGGCCGGTCTCCTCGAGCACCTTGTCGATGGCCGCCGAGGCGCCTTCGAACATGTAGCTCTCCCAGGTCTCGTCGGCATTGCGCTCGTCGGGATTGACCCAGGAGATCATGAAGACGGTATGGCCCTGCTCGACCAGCCATTTGACCATGCTCTTCCTCGGGTTGAGATCGAGCACGTAGTACTTGTTGATCCAGGGCGGCACGAAGAGCACCGGCTTGGAATAGACCGTCTCGGTCTGCGGCGCATACTGGATCAGCTGGCAGATGCGGTTCTGCCAGATCACCGCGCCGGGGCTGACCGCCATGTTGCGCCCGACCTCGAAGGCGTCCATGTCGGTCTGGCGGATCAGGAGCTTGCCCTTGCCGCGTTCGAGATCGGCGAGCATCATCTTGAGCCCGCGCACCAGGTTGTCGCCCTTCTCGGCGGCGGTGGCCTCCAGCACTTCCGGGTTCAGCGCGAAGAAATTCGCCGGGTTCATCGCCTCGACGAACTGCCTTGTGTAGAAGGCCGCCTTCCTGCGGTCCTTGGGATCCATGTCGCCCACCGAGGCCACGGTGTCCTGGATCCAGCCCGAGGTGAGCAGGTAGGATTGCTTGAGATAGTCGAAGAGCGCGTTCTCCGACCATTCGCGATGCGCGAAGCGCTTGTCGGCCGGCCTCATATGCGGAAGGTTGGGCGCCGGCGTGTCCTTCGCCCCCATCCATTTCAGCATCGAGGCCTGCCAGAGCGCGGTCTGCTGCGCCCAGAACTCCAGCGTCTTGTCCGCGAGCTCCTTGGGATTGTCGAGCATGGTGCGATAGAGCTCGGTGAAGGCCGGCCAGGTATGCATCGGATCGGCGTGCTTGGGCGGCCCGTCCTCGAGCTGCGCGGCGAGGAAGCGCTGCCAGATCTGCGACGAGATGTCGACGACCTCGGCCATGTTGTGGGCCATGTGCTGGCCCTGCTCGGCCAGGCTCTTCTCTTCGCTCGTGATGTCGTCGTTCAATGTTCCCTCCCCAGGGATGGCCCGAATGCACAAGTCTATCGCCGGCCATTGCCGCGCGCCACCGGTTAATCCCGGGCGGCGGGCGCGGGACCCGCCGCCGTCCGGCCCGTTCCATCCGGCGGGGCGCGCCACGGCGGCCATGTCGCCGGCATCGACCGCCCCCGACGCGGCCCGGTCGCTTGCCGCCGAAACCCCGACCGGCTAGCAAGGGCGGGCCGCGCGCGTCGCGGCGCAGGCCCGACCCCGAGGAACCGCATGCCGTCCAGGCCGCTCCGCCCGGTCCTTGCCGCCGTCCTGGCGCTCGCCGCCGGCGCGGGCGGCTGCGCGCCGCCCGAGGCGGCTTACACCCCCTCCGAGGCCGTGCGCGGCGCCCCGCCGCCGGAGCTCCTGCCCAATGCCCGCTTCGGCGCGGCCTTCGAGAGCGGCGGCGGCGCGGCGGAAGATCTCGAAGCCGGCGCCGAGGACCTCGCGGAGCGCGCCGCCGCGCTCCAGGCCCGTGCCGAAGCGCTTTCCGCGCCGGTGATCGACCCCGACGAACGCGCGCGCCTCGAATCCGCCGCCGCGGCGGAGCCCGGCCGATGACGCCCGGATTCGTGCGGACCGCCATCGTGCTCGGCCTGCTCGGAGCGGTCGGCCCCTTCGCCATCGACATGTACCTGCCGGCCATGCCGACCATCGCCGCCGATCTCGGCGCCAGCATCGGCGCGACCCAGATGACGCTGATGGTCTATTTCGTCGCCTTCGGGGTCTGCCAGCTCGTCTACGGCCCGGTCTCGGACATGGTGGGGCGGCGCGGACCGCTCTTTTTCGGACTGACGCTCTTCGTGCTCGCCTCGGCGGGCTGCGTGCTCGCGCCCTCCATCGGCGCCCTGATCTTCTTTCGCGCGATCCAGGGCATCGGCGGCTCGGCGGTCATGGTCATCCCCCGCGCCATCATCCGCGACCGCTACCGGGGCATCGAAGCGACCCGGATGATGGCGCTGGTGATGCTCGTCATCAGCATCGGTCCGATGCTCGCCCCCCTGCTCGGCAGCGGGCTGATCCTGCTCTGGGGCTGGCGCGCGGTCTTCGTGGCGATCGGCGCGACGGCCGTGGTCGCGCTGGTCCTGGTCTGGAAGGTCCTGCCCGAGACCCACCCACCCGAGCGCCGCAGGGTCGTGAGCCTCGCGGACATGGCCCGGGGCTTCCGCACCCTGCTCACCGACCCGACCTTCCTCGGCCTGACCGCCATCGGCGGGCTCGGCATGGCGAGCTTCTTCTCCTTTCTCTCCAGCTCCTCCTTCCTCTACATCGACCATTTCGGCCTCAGCCCCACCGGCTTCAGCCTCGCCTTCTCCTTCAACGCCATCGGCTTCTTCACCGCCTCGCAATTCGCCGCCCGGCTCGGGGCGATCCACGGCATCCCGGCGGTGATCCGCGCCGCCGTCGCGGGCTATGCCGGCTTTGCGCTCGTCCATGTCGCCATCGTGCTCGCCGGCGTCGACAGCCTGCCGGTGCTCATGGCGATGCTGTTTCTCACCTTCGCCAATCTCGGCCTCGTCATCCCCACGGCGATGATCCTCGCGCTCGAGGAGCACGGGCCCATCGCCGGCATCGCCTCCGCGCTCGGCGGCACGCTCCAGATGGTGCTCGGCGCGGTGATGATCGCCCTGACCAGCGCGGTCTTCGACGGCACCGCGCTGCCGATGGTGCTGATCATCGCCGGCTGCGCCGGCACCGCCTTCCTGCTCTCCCGCCGGACCCTGCCCGCGGCAAGGGCCTGAGCGCCGCGATCGGCGACCGCCCGCCGGATCGGTGCCGCGAGACTGGACAGGCGGCCGCGGGACCGCTACCTGCCATGCAGGCGCATGGCGCCGCGGGGCCGGGAACGAGTAATCGGGACGATGGTGTTCTTAGTCGCATGCCTGGCGGTGGCCGCCTTCCTGCTCGGCTTTCACCTCGCCGGCGTCCTTCCCGCGGCGAGCCGCGCGATCGCCACGGCGCGCGGCGCCACCGGCGCCATGCGCGACCCGGCGCTCGACGACCTCGCCCGGGAGAAGGCCGCCCAGAAGGCCGGGCTCTCCCTGCTCGCGAGCTTCGCCTCGATCGCGCTCCGCAGCGCCGCCGCCCTTGCCGCCTCCTTCGTGCCGATCCTGCTCGCCGATGCGCTCGGCCTCGTCGATGCGCAGGCGACCACCGATTTCCTGCTGCGCTGGGACGTGATCCTCGGCGCCTCGGCGGTGATGATCGCCGCATGGCTGCTGGTGCGCCGGCGATGAGCGGCGCGGAGGATTATTCCCGCCTCGACCGGCTGGTGCACCGGCTCGCCTTCGCGCGCCCCTCGGTCCAGCTCGCCGCCGCGGACATTGAGGACGGCATGTTCGCCCGCGACATCGCCGGCGTCGCCCTCGACCGCCCGATCTTCGTGACCTCGCTGCCGCGCGCCGGCACCACGGTGCTGCTGACCGCGCTCGCGAAATCCCCGAATCTCGCCGCCCATACCTACCGCGACATGCCCTTCGTGATGGCGCCGCTGCTCTGGTCGCGGCTGAGCGGATCGTTCCGCAAATCCGCCGCCCTGCGCGAGCGCGCCCATGGCGACGGGATGCACATCGGCTACGACAGCCCGGAGGCCTTCGAGGAGGTGGTCTGGAAGACCTTCTGGCCCGGCCACTACCGGGACGACGGCATCGCGCTCTGGCAGGCGAGCGACCGCAACGTCGAGGGCGAGGCCTTCCTCGCGCGGCACATGCGAAAGATCGTCGCGCTCCGCTGCGGCGAGAATGCGGCGCAGGGCCGCTACATCTCCAAGAACAACGCCAATATCGCGCGCCTGCCGCTGATCGCGCGCGTCTTCCCCGACGCGCGCATCGTCGTGCCGGTCCGCGCGCCCTTGGAACACGCCGCCTCGCTCCTGCGCCAGCATCTCAACTTCCTCGACCAGCACGGTCGCGAGCCCTTCGTGCGGCGCTACATGGCCGACATCGGGCATCTCGAATTCGGCGCGCTGCACCGGCCGATCGCCTTTCCCGGCTTCGCCGAACGGGCAGGAGGGCTCGACCCGCGCGGCATCGACTACTGGCTCGCCTATTGGATCGCCGCCTTCAACCATGTCGCGGCGGCAGACCCGGGCATCACCCTCGTCTCGCACGAGGCGCTCGCCGGCTCCGGGGCTAGGGGCGTGACGCGGCTCTGTGCGGCAATCGGCGTCGAGCCGGGCCCCGAACTGCCCGCCATGGCCGCAGCCTTCCGCGAGACGGCGCCGCGCGCAGGCGACCACGGCGCCGATCCGACGCTCGCCGCCGAGGCCGAGGCGCTGCACGCCAGGCTGGTCGCTGCCTCGCTGATGGTTAACCAGACTTGAGCTCCGGCCTTGCGCCGGAGCGCCCTATGCAACGCTATGCCCTCCGCACGTCCCAAGGCGGGCGGAATCAAGGAACCGGGACTGAGGAGGATTGAATGGCGGGCCGCGCATCCTTCGCGCTTTTCCTCGCCTCGCTCGTCGCGATCGGCATGCTCTGGGGCATCGTCGCGGCGAAGCGGGGGTATTTTCCCTATCCGCAGCTGCGCGCCGCCATCGACCAGGTCTCCGCGCTGGAGGAAGAGGCGTTCGAGCGCCACGAGACGATCGCCCTTCCCGATGCGCCGGACTATGCCATCGGCCCCGACGCGCCGCCGGTCGCCGATGGCCTGATCTTCGCCGTCGGCATGGACGACGAACTCGTCAATTTCGCCCGGGTCATCGACCGCGACGGCAAGGTGATCCACGAATGGCGGCCCGACTGGTTCGAGATCTGGCCGGACGACGGCTACCTGCCCGACAATCGCAAGCCGCAATCGCCTCCCGGCGTGCTGGTGCATGGCGCGGCACTCGCGCCCGACGGCGACCTGGTCGTCAATTTCGAGCATCTGAGCACCGTGCGCCTAGACCCCTGCGGCCGCGTCCGCTGGAAGCTGCCGAACTTCGCGCATCATTCCGTCGCACTGACCGAGGACGGCGACGTCTGGGTTGCGGCCGAGCGGGAGGTCGCCGGGGCGCCCGGCGTCACCGAGGAGACCTATCCGGGGATCCGGGACCTCACGATCCAGAAGATCTCGCCCGAGGGCGAAATCCGGTTCGAGGCATCCCTCGTGGACATTCTCGAGCAGAACGACCTGCTCGGCCTCCTGCATATGTCCGCCACCGAGAACCGCACGACGCCGGTCTCCGGCGACATCCTGCATGTCAACGATGTGGAGGAATTCCCGGCCTCGATGCCGGCGGGCTTCTTCCGTCCCGGCGACATTCTGGTGTCCCTGCGCAACATCAACACGATCCTGGTGATCGATCCTTCGGATCTCTCGGTGAAATTCGCGTCCATCGGCCAAGTCCTGCGCCAGCATGACGCCGATTTCGTCTCCGGCAACCGGATCACGGTCTTCGACAACCGCAATACCGACGGCAGCGTGCTCGTCGAAGGGCAGCACCGCAGCCGCATGCTCGAGATCGAGGCGCCGAGCGGCACGGTGCACGAGATCCTGCCCGAGAGCCCGGATTATTTCACCAATATCATGGGCAAGCAGCAACGGCTTCCGAACGGCAACACGATCGTCACCGTGAGCTGGCAGGGGCAGGCGCTCGAGCTCGGCCCCGACGGCCGGCTCGCCTGGCAGCTGACCAATTCCGTCAGCGACGGGATGCGCGGGGTCCTGACCGAGGTCGATCTCCTGCCGCCGGAGATGGACGCGGCCTTCTTCGAGCGGCTCGCCGCCGCCTGCCCGGCCGTCGGCGGCTGACCGCCCAGGGAATCGCATCTGCCTCCCTCCGCCCGAACTCCGGGCGGGCACGGTACAGGCGCTGCCCTCATTTTGCTGCGGGACAGTCGAAGAAGAAGGCATGACCGCCAGATGCGACAGCCCTGGCTGACCCTCGGACGGGGGGTTTCCTTGCCGCGCGCGCTCCGTTAAGGTTACCGCCGTTCCGGCATTGCCGGTTCGGGGTATGGTGGGGATTTGTCATGCGATCGATTACTACGTGCGCCGCCGCGCTCGGACTGCTCGCCTTTCTGGTGCCGATGCCGGCGGCGGCCTATATCGGGCCGGGCGCCGGGCTGAGCGCCATCGGCTCGCTGGTTGCGCTGATCGGCGCCTTCTTCCTTCTGCTGGCCGGCTTCGTCTGGTATCCGGTCAAGCGCCTCATGCGTGGCCGCAGCGGCGCTGCGGGCGAATCCGCCCATTCCGCCAAGAAATAGCCGCGCGGCCCGGCCGGGTCGCTTGAAGCTCCCGGACCGGCCCGCCGCCCGGAATCGCGTGCATGGCCGGTGCATGGATTGTGCATGCGCCACCCTCGCCGGCCTCGGCTACAGCCCTCGCCTTCCACGCCACCGGCAGCGTCGAAGCCGCTCACTGCCACTTCGCCGTCAACGCCGCCCACTTCCTGTCGCTTACCTACCCCGTGCCCCGAGCCCCTGGTCCGCGATCAGACGGTTGGCATTCTTCGCAGCCCGCCGCCACCTCTGATTGAACAATCGACCTCGCAACCGGCGACGACCGCAGCTACCCTTGAACTCCATTCGAGGGGACATGCCGTGGCCGTATCGATCAAGGAACCCGCCAACAAACGCGACTGGGACAAGTTTGTCGAAGGCATGGGCTTCGCCTTCTTCGCCGCGCTGAAGAGGGACATCCCCGGAACCTACAAGGCCACCAAGGCGGCGCTCACCGCCTCCAACCCCAACCCGTCGCCGGCGGAGCGCGCCGGGGTCTGGCTCCGCGCCTCCCTGGTCCGGGCGCTCTCCGACCTCCTCGACACCAACGGGATCACGTCGCCGCTGGACAGCGAGGAAAAAGCTTCAGCCGCCAGGGACTTCCTCGCCGAGGCCCTCGCCCTCGACGGCTACGAGACCCTCGACGCCGACATTCTGACCAACCCGTCCATGGCGCCGTTCCTGCAGCCGGTCATCGCGAAGGTGCCCGCCTTCGTCCACAGGGTCGCCCCGGAACGGCATCTGACCGATGCAGAGATCACGGCCCGCTTCCGCAGCGTCCTGCGCGCCGCCGCCCGGCAGGTCTACGTCGGCGATGTCGACTTCTACAGCGACCTGAAGAACGCCATCGAGGGCCTCGGCGGAGACGGTGACCGGGACAACGGCTGGGCCCGCCACGCGGTCTGGATCCGGAGCCTCTACCACAGCCAGCCGATCTTCTCGCCCGACAGCAGCGAGGAAATCCCGCTCGCCGCCGCCTACCATCGCCTGCGCTGCTACTGGCACGAGACGCTCCTGCCGGACGACCCGACCGATCGCCGACACGCGGAGCTCGAGGAGAAGCCGGAGCGCATCGCCCATGTCGCCGACCTGCACCAAAGCCTGCACCACTGGCTGAACGGCACGCCCCGTCGCGACACCATCCGCGTCGTCGCCGGCGGCCCCGGCAGCGGCAAATCCTCCTTTTCCCGCGCCTTCGCCTCAGAGGTTGTCAACGCCGCCGCGCACCGGGTGATCTACATCCAGCTCCAGCACATGACCCTCGGCGACGACCTGCACGAGAGGATCGGCGAGCACCTGCGGCGGCGCTACAAGGCGCTCGACCCGAAAGGCACCGAGGGTTTCGCGGAGAATCCGCTCGACTGGATGTCCCACGACGACACCCCGCTCCTCCTCGTGTTCGACGGGCTCGACGAATTGAGCCACGAGGACGATAAGGCGCGCGACCTCGCCCGCAGGTTCATCGCCTCGGTCAGCAAGCTGCTGAACACACTCAACACCGTATGCTCCGACGCCCGCGCCCTCATTCTCGGCCGCTCGGTCGCCTGTGCGGAGGCCCTGAAGGAAATCAAACTGGACGCGCGATGCCTCGTGCATGTCGCTCCCTTGATTCCAATCTCCGACGAAATCCTCTCCCACCCCAAGGAGACGGTGGACCCCTCGCATATCGCCCAGAACGACGAACGCGAGGCATTCTGGCGGCGGGCGGCACTGGCCCGCGACCGGTACGCCCCGATCGATTCGGTGCCGGAGGCCGTCACGGCCGAACCTCTGAACGAGCTCAATGCCGAGCCTTTGCTCCTGCATCTCCTGATCGTCTCCGGCTACACCGGCGACAAGTGGCAGGAGGCGGCGGACAACCGGAACCGGGTCTACCAGGCCATCTTCGGCAAGATCTACGAGCGGGATCAGAACAAGGAGAATCCACCCGACCTGAACATGGGCGACTTCTTCACCCTGGTCGAATGTCTCGGCCTCGCCGCGTGGCGTGGCAACGGACGCACCGGCTCGACCGAAGAATTCGTGGCGCTGCGCAAGCTTCACAGCACCAAGAAACAGCGCGACAAGTTCGACTCCCTGCCAACGGCAGAACTCGCCAGCGTCGCGGTTCAGTTCTACACCCGGCCTGACATCGAAGGAAAAGGCTTCGAGTTCATTCACAAGAGCTTCGGCGAATACCTCGCCGCGCGTGGTCTGCTCGCTGCCGGCCGCCGTTGCGCCCGCCTCATGACTGAGGGCGAAGAGCCCCGCACCGGCGAGGACATCGCGCTGCTCTGGGCGCAGCTCATAGACCGCGCCGATCTGACCGAGGAGATCCTGCGCTTCCTCGTCGACGAGGCCCGCCTCCTGACGTCCGGGCAGGCAGCCGAGGCGCTGCCGCCCCTGACCGAGGTCTTCGGCTTCACCCAGAAGCACGGAATGCCCGTCCAGAAGTTTGCGCCCGACGCGACGTTCCGCGATCTGGAAACCATGCAGCGTTGCGCCGAGTCGGCCCTGCTCTCGGTTCTTGACGCTCTGATCCGCAAAATTCGAAGCGCTGCCGCGACCGAGGATGCTCCTGCCCGGACGCATGTCGGCGCCCGATGGGGTCAGGGTCTGCGGGCGTTCCATTTCATGAATCGACTCCTGGCAACGTCCGGCCACCCGGTTCGCCAAATGCTCGGCTGCCTGGACCTGAGCTGGGCTAACCTGAGCGGGGCGGACCTGAGTTGGGCGAACCTGAGCGGGGCGGACCTGAGCTGGGCGATCCTGAGCGGGGCGGACCTGAGCTGGGCTAACCTGAGCGGGGCGGACCTGAGCGGGGCGCACCTGAGCGGGGCGCACCTGGGCGGGGCGAAGCTGGTGGGAGCGGACCTGTTCCTTGCGCAACTGAGCCGGGCGGACCTTAGCGCGGCGCAGCTGAGCGAGGCGCACCTGGGCGGGGCGGACATG
>NZ_DAIUBO010000043.1:0-21179 GCF_036846665.1 Amaricoccus sp.
GGAGCGTCGGGATCACCGCCGGCGTCGACAGCCGACGGGTTCTTGCGGGTGTTCACCTCTGTCGAGAGCGTCAGCGCGGCGGCGGCGACATCGGTCGCGAGCTGCCGCATGCTCGTCGCGCCGATGATTGTCGAGGCCATGAAAGGGCGGCTCATGCAGAAGGCCAGCGCCATCTGCGCGGGGTCGAGCCCGTGCTGGCGGGCCAGCGCCACATAGGCGGTCACCACCGGCGCCGAGGCCGCGCTCCGGCGTCCGAAGAGCGTCGGGTTGATGGAGGCGCGCGACCCCGGCGGCACGATCCCGTCCTCGTATTTGCCGGAGAGAAGCCCGGCGGCCAGCGGGGAATAGGCCATCAGCCCCACATGCTCGTGGTGGCACATCTCGGCCAGGTCGAGGTCGAAGATGCGGTGCAGGAGGCTGTATTCGTTCTGGATCGACACGATCCGGGGCAGGCCGTGGCGGCGCGCGAGTTCGAGGCATGTGGCGAGGCCGAAGGCGCTTTCGTTCGACAGCCCCACGTGCCGCACCTTGCCCCCGGCGACGAACCCGGCGAGCGTCGCGAGAATCTCATGGAATTCATCGGCTTGGCCTTCCGGTTGCCGGGTCGGATCGAAGGTCCAGCTGCGGCGGAAATGGTAGGAGCCGCGGTTGGGCCAGTGGAGCTGGTAGAGGTCGATATGGTCGGTCTTCAGGCGCTTGAGGCTGCCGTCGAGGGCGGCGCGCAGGGTGGCGGGGCCGATCGGCGCGCCATCGGGACGCACGTTCCGGTTGCCGGCGCCGGCGATCTTGCTGGCGAGGATGACCTCGCCGCGGCGGCCGGTCCGCTCCAGCCAGGCACCGATGATGCGCTCGGTGTCGCCGGTGGTCTGCGCGGCGCTCGGCGTCGTGGGGTAGAGCTCCGCGGTGTCGATGAAATTCATCCCGTGATCGAGCGCGTAGTCGATCTGGGAAAAGGCCTCCTCGGGAGTGTTCTGGCTGCCCCAGGTCATGGTGCCGAGGCAGAGGCGGCTGACCTCGAGATCGCTCGTTCCGAGGAAGGTCCTCTGCATGGTCGCTCCGAATTTCGGGAGCGCAGGCTGGCCCGGGGCGCCTTCGGGATCAAGCCGGATTCGGCGGCTCGCGGCCCATGCACAATCCATGCACGGGGTCGTGCACGCGGCATGCACCGGCCCTGCGAGGGGCCCACCGGGCGTCCCGCGGGCCGGGAGCGCCCCTAGCGGCGCGTTCGCTCGGGGATCAGGCCGCTCGGGGCGAAGCGGAGCACCAGGAGCAGGATCAGGCCCATCAGGAAGAGCCGCAGATGCGGTGCGGCGGCGAGCATCTGGTCGCGCAGGGGCCCGCTCTCCATGCCGCTGGTGAGGCGGTTCATGATGAGCGTGCCGGCGGGCTCGGCCATGACCCAGAGATACCAGATCAGGAAGCCGCCGAGGATCGCGCCCCAGTTGTTGCCCGAGCCGCCGACGATCACCATGACCCAGATCAGGAAGGTGTAGCGCAGCGGGTTGTAGGAGCCCGGCGTGAACTGGCCGTCGAGGGTCACCAGCATGGCGCCGGCGATGCCGACCACCGCCGAGCCGAGCACGAAGACCTGGAGATGCCTCCCGGTGACGTCCTTGCCCATGGCCTCCGCCGCGTCGCGGTTGTCGCGGATGGCGCGCATCATCCGGCCCCAGGGCGCACGCAGCGCGCGCTCGGCCAGCCAGAGCACGATCAGCAGCACCGCGGCGAAGAGGCAGGCGTAGGCCAGCCGCGCGACCACGGCGGCGGCGGTAATGGTGTCGGTGCCGAAGCGCGCGGCGAGATCGGCGATCCAGGGCGCTTCCTGCAGCACCCGCTCGTCGGGCACCGGCCGCGGCAGGCCGGTGACGTTCTTGACCCCGCGGGTCAGCCAGTTCTCGTTCTTGAGGATCGCCAGGATGATCTCGGAGATGCCGAGGGTGGCGATGGCGAGGTAGTCGGAGCGCAGGCCGAGCGTGAGCTTGCCCACGAGATAGGCCGCCCCCGCCGCGAAGAGCCCGCCCACGGCCCAGCCGATCAGGATCGGCAGGCCGAGGCCGCCGAGATAGCCGGCCGAGGCCGGATCGACCGCCTCGATCGCCTCGCTGGCGGGATCGAGGAAGATCCGCATCACGAAATAGCCCGCCACCACCGTGGCGAGGCCGAGCGGCTTGCGCAGCGACAGCGGCGCGCGTTCGCGCACATAAAGCGCCGCGCCGAGGGTTCCCACGATCGCGAGTGCAGCAAGGCCGAGATTGACGCCGCCGGCGCCGAGCGCGCCGGGGACCGGGGGCATGGAGACGAGCACGGCGCCGATGCCGCCCAGCGCCGCGAAGCCCATGATGCCGACGTTGAAGAGCCCGGCATATCCCCACTGGATGTTGACCCCGAGCGCCATGACCGCCGAGATCAGACAGAGGTTGAGGATGGCGAGCGCGAGCGTCCAGCTCTGGGCGAGCCCCACCGCGACGATCAGCAGCGCCATGACGGCATAGAGCAGGACGCCGCGCGTGGTCTGGCTCATATCACGCGCCCCCGGAAGATGCCGGTCGGCCGCACCAGCAGCACGATCACCAGGATGATAAAGGAGACCGCGAACTTGTAGTCGGTGCCGAGCATCTGCACGAGCCCCGCGGGCGCCCAGGATTCGGGCACGAGATAGGTCAGGAAGCCCTTGTAGGCATAGGTCACCACCACCTCGGAGATGGCGATGACGAAGCCGCCCGCGATGGCGCCGAAGGGCTGGCCGATGCCGCCGACGATGGCCGCGGCGAAGATCGGCAGCAGCAGCTGGAAATAGGTGAAGGGGCGGAAGGACTTGTCGAGGCCGTAGAGCGTGCCGGCGATGGTGGCGAGGATTGCCACCAGGATCCAGGTGATCATCACCACCCGGTCGGGGTTGATGCCCGAGAGGAGCGCGAGATCCTCGTTGTCGGAATAGGCGCGCATCGCCTTGCCGGTGCGCGTGCGCTGCAGGAACCAGAAGACCGCCGAGACCACCACGACCATGACCACGATGGTGATGATCTGGCTGGTGCGGATCGCGAGCCCCTGATCGAGCCCGGTCAGCGCCTTGAAGTCGCCCACCTTCAGCGCGAAGCGGGCGCCGTCCTCGAAGCGCTGGTCCCCGGTGCCGATGATGAAGCGCGTGATGGCGTTGTAGATGAACATCACCCCGACGCTCGCCATCACCAGCACCACCGGCGGGCTGCGCCGGGCGCGGTAGAAGCGGTAGACCCATCGGTCGGTCACGAGCAGGAGCAGGATCGCGGCGAGGATCCCCACCGGCAGGGCGAGCAGCGCGGTCGGCAGCGGGCCGAGGCCGATCCCCTGGCCCTGCAGCCACCAGGTGAAGAGGATCACGATCGCCGTGCCGAAGGCCATGGTGTCGCCATGGGCGAAGTTCGAGAAGCGCAGCACCGCATAGATCAGCGTCACGCCGAGCGCGCCGAGCGCGAGCTGCGCGCCGTAGGCGATCGCCGGGATCAGCACGAAGTTGGAGAGAAGGACGAGGGCGTTGAGGAGGTTTTCCATGGCGCCTCAGCCTCCCAGGAACGACCGGCGGACTTCGGGGTCTGCGAGCAGTGCCGCCCCGGTGTCGGTGAAGCGGTTGGAGCCCTGCACGAGCACATAGCCCCTGTCGGCGATGTTGAGCGCCTGGCGGGCGTTCTGCTCGACCATGAGGATGGCGATGCCCGTGGCGGCGATGTCGAGGATCTTGTCGAAGAGCTCGTCCATCACGATCGGCGAGACGCCGGCGGTGGGCTCGTCGAGCATGAGCACCTTGGGATGGGTCATCAGCGCGCGACCGACCGCGACCTGCTGGCGCTGGCCGCCGGAGAGCTCGCCCGCCGGCTGGCGGCGCTTTTCCTTCAGGATCGGGAAGAGGTCGTAGACCTGGGCCATGGTGCCGGAGAAGTCGTCGTCGCGAATGAAGGCGCCCATCTCGAGGTTCTCCTCGACGGTGAGCGAGACGAAGACATTGGATGTCTGCGGCACGAAGCCCATGCCGGCCCTGACACGGTCCTGCGGCGTGAGCGCGGTGATGTCCTGGCCGTCGAGCCGGACCTGGCCCTCGCGCAGGCGGAGCATGCCGAAGACCGCCTTCATGGCCGTGGACTTGCCCGCGCCGTTGGGGCCGACGATGACCGCGATCTCGCCCTGTTCCACGGCGATGGTGCAGCCGTTGAGGATGTCGGCGCCGCCGTAGCCGCCGGTCATCTTCTCGCCGATGAGGAAGCTCATGCGCCGGCTCCAGCCCGGGCGGGGCGATCCTTGAGCCCGCGGCCGAGATAGGCCTCGATCACCGCCTCGTTCTTCAGCACCTCCTCGGGCGTGCCTTCGGTCAGCACCTTGCCCTCGGCCATGACGATCACCGGGTCGCAGAGCCGGCCGATGAAATCCATGTCATGCTCGACCATGCAGAAGGTGTAGCCGCGCTCCCGGTTCAGCCGCAGGATCGCGTCGCCGATCGTGTTCAAGAGCGTTCGGTTCACCCCGGCGCCGACCTCGTCGAGGAAGACGATCTTGGCGTCGACCATCATGGTGCGGCCGAGCTCCAGCAGCTTCTTCTGGCCGCCGGAGAGGTTGCCGGCGCGTTCCTCGGCGACATGGCCGATCTCGAGGAAGTCGATGACCTCCTCGGCGCGGCGGCGCACCTCCGCCTCGCGGGCGCGCACGGCGGCGCCCCGGAACCAGGCGTCCCAGAGCACCTCGCCGGGCTGGTCGGCGGGCACCATCATCAAGTTCTCGCGCACGGTGAGGGTGGCGAATTCATGGGCGATCTGGAAGGTGCGCAGCAGCCCCTTGTGGAAGAGCTCATGGGGCGAGAGGCCGGTGATCTCCTCGCCGTCGAGCCAGACCCGGCCCGAGGTGGGCTTGTAATGGCCGGCAATGACGTTGAAGAGCGTGGACTTGCCGGCGCCGTTGGGGCCGATCAGCCCGGTGATCGAGCCCTTGGCGATCTCGATCGAGGCGCCGTCGACCGCGCGGATGCCGCCGAAATGCAAATGGAGGTCGTCGACGCGGATCATGGGACGCTCCCGGCTTCGGCCCGGTCCGGCGACGGCGCGCCGGACCGGGCCGGGAAGGGATCAGCGATACTCGATCGTGACCGGGGCGTTGTCCTGGATCTCGTAGACCCGGTAGCTGCCCTTGGCCTCGCCGGGGCCGATCAGCTCGACGCCGGTGGCCCCCTGGTAGTCGATGTCGGTGCCCGCGGCGGCGAGTTCCAGCCCCTTGGCCAGTTCGCCCGCGAGGATCGGCTCGCCCGGGGCATTGGCGACGTCGAGCAGCTTGTCGCGGATGCCGGTCCGGTCGGGACCGCCGGCGGCGGCCATGGAGAGCGCGATCAGCGCGGCGGCGTCGTAGCTCTCGGGCACGTAGGTGCCGGTGGGATCCATGCCCGCGCCGGAGGCGAGTGCGGCAAACGTGTCGGCGCCTTCGCCCTCGACGCCCGGAAGGGTGCCGATGACCTTGCCGTTGATGTCCTCGCCGATCGAATCGATGAGGCTCTGCCCGTACATGCCGTCGGGGAAGATGAAGCTCTCGAAGGCGCCGGTGTCGAGCGCGGCCTGGGTGATGCCGACGCCGCCCTGGTCGACATAGCCCGCGACGATCAGGTGCTCGGCGCCGGAGGCCTGGAGCGCCGCGACCTCGGCGGAATAGTCGCCCTTGCCGTCCTCGTGGGCGGCGACGATCGCGACCGTGCCGCCGGCGGCCGCGATGGCCGCGGCGATGGCGTCGGCGAGGCCCTTGCCGTAGTCGTTGTTGGTGTAGGTGATGGCGAAATTGTCGAGGCCGCGGTCCTTGAGCACGTCGGCGATCACCTCGCCCTGGCGCGCGTCGGAGGGCGCGACGCGGAAGAAGAAGCCGTTGTCGTCGATGGTCGAGAGCGCCGGCGAGGTCGCCGAGGGCGAGACCATCACCACGCCGTTCGGCACGGCCACGGAATTGGCGATGGCGATGGTGACGCCCGAGCAATCCGCGCCCAGGATCGCCGCGACGTTCTCGGCGGTGATCAGGCGCTCGGCGGCGGCGGTGGCGGCAGCGGCGTCGACGCAGGTCGAATCCGCGCGGACCGGATTGAGCGGCGCCCCGAGCACGCCGGATTCGTTGACCTCGGCGAAGGCGAATTCGGCGCTTTCGGCCATGCCCGGCGTGATCGATTCCAGCGGCCCGGTGAATCCGAGGATGATGCCGACGTTCACGGGGTCCTGCGCCGAGGCGGTGCCGGCGATAAGCACGCTGGCCGCGGTCGCGAGTAGCAGTCTGTTCATGGAAGGCTCCCTGAGGTGTCCGTTCGTTTGTTGGGGAATGCCGGATTGGCGAGGGGCCGCGCCGGCAGAATCACCTCAGCGCACCATATCTCTTTGCGGATTCGAGACAAGACGGCCAAAAATCGAGAGAGCGACGGGGGTTGCGCGCGGAACGTGTCGCCGGTCAGACGATGCCGCCCTCGATCAGGCGCCCCGCCACCGCGGCGAAGGCGGCGGCCTGCGCGCCGTCGGGCTCGGCCGCGGCGACCGGATTGCCCGCGTCCCCGGAGCGGCGGATGGCGATGTCGAGCGGAATCTCCCCGAGGAAGGGGATGCCGAGGCGCCCGGCTTCGGCCTTGGCGCCGCCATGGCCGAAGAGATGCGCCTCGTGGCCGCAGTTCGGGCAGATGTAGGTGGACATGTTCTCGATGATCCCGAGCACCGGAACCTTGGTTTTCTCGAACATGTCCAATGCCTTGCGCGCGTCGAGCAGGGCGACGTCCTGGGGCGTGGAGACGATGATCGCGCCGGTGATCGGGTAGCGCTGCGAGAGGGTGAGTTGCACGTCGCCGGTGCCGGGGGGCAGATCGACGATCAGCACGTCGAGCTCGCCCCATTCCACCTGCCCCATCATCTGCTGCAGCGCGCCCATCAGCATCGGGCCGCGCCAGACCACCGCCTCGCCCTCCTTCAGCATCAGGCCGATCGACATGATCGTCACCCCGTGGTTGTGCAGCGGGAGGATCGTCTTGCCGTCGGGCGATTTCGGTCTTTGGTTAACGCCCATCATGCGCGGCTGGCTCGGCCCGTAGATATCGGCGTCGAGCAGCCCGGTGCGCCTGCCGGCGCGGGCCAGCGCCACCGCCAGATTGGCGGCGACGGTGGATTTGCCCACGCCTCCCTTGCCGCTGGCGACGGCGATGATGTGCCGGACGCCGGGCACCGGCGCGGGGCCGGCCTGCGCCGTGGCGTGGCGGCCGATCTTGAGCGCGGGCGGCGCGGCCTTCGGCGCGGGCCCATGGGCGGTGAGGAGCGCGCTGACCCCCGCGACACCGGGCAGGGCGGCCACCACGGCCTCGGCCTGGGCGCGCAGGGGCTCCAGCTTCGGGCCTTCGGCGGGGTCCACCTCGATCACGAAGCGGACGCGGTCGCCCTCGATCGTGAGCGCGCGCACCACGTCGGCATCGAGGATGCTGCCGCCGCGCCCTGGCATCGCAACGCCGCGAAGGGCTTCGAGCACGGCTTCTCGGGTGATGGGCATGGTCGACTTTCTGCGCTGGCTGGGAACGGGACTCCTCTGCCGATAGTTCGTCCCGAACCGCGGCGAGGGCAAGGGCGGATGCCGGCCCGCAGTGGCGGGGACCCGGGTCCGGGAGGTGTTCAGGTTGACCATGTTGCGTCGCACAATGTGATGTCGCGAGGCTTGGATCTGGCGAGATCATGTAAATAACTTATTCATAACAATATTTTGAATGCCATGCATCGGATGCATGGCGGCCATGGCTCCATGGGGCTTGCAGGGGCATGCGGTCTCCTTATCTTGCAGTGCAACAACAACGGAAACGCTCAGAACCGAATGCTGACATGAAGGAGGCAGCCATGACTGCTCTTGTCGACCGGCCCGGACACGCGTTCCGAAACGGAACCGCGAGCGGGCTCACCCGCCGCCTCGTGGCCCTGCGCGACGCATGGTCCAGGCACAAGGAAATCAACGCGCTGCGCGACGAGCTGCAGCGCCTCAGCGACCGCGAGCTGGCCGATATCGGCATCAGCCGCCTGTCGATCGGCGACATCGCGCGATCGGCCGTCGCGAGCAAGTGACACATCCGGCTCGCGCCCGGCAGGGCGGCGGGCCAAAGCGAAGGAATGGAGACTGAAATGACCCATGCAATCACCTATCCGGCCGGCGCCCATGGCGCCCACGAGGACGGGCTCGTCGCCCGCATCGGCAAGCAGCTGGCCGAGTGGCGGATGTACCGCCTGACGCTCAACGAGCTCCGGACGCTGAGCCGGCGCGAGCTCGAGGACCTCGGGATCGCCGAGGCCGATCTGCGGCACGTCGCCCGGGAGGCGGTGCGGCGCGCCTGAGCGAGCCACCGCGGAAAGAACGACCAGAGGGCCGGGCCATGTGTCCGGCCCTCTTCGTTTCGACGGCCGGCCGGCGGCGGGGCCCGCCGGGAGGGGCCGCGATGGCGGCCGATTTGCCGGCCCGGGCGAGACGCCGGGGCTCGACCGAAAGGCAATATTGTCATACGATAAGGTGCGATCAGGCTCTGAGGCAAAGAGCAGGCAACAATTCCGCGAGGTCTTCGCTATGGATGCTCGGCAAGAACGGCACCATACGGGCGCGGGATACCCCGGATCGTCGGGCACGCCGGCAAGGCTGCTTCGAACTTGTACCGCAGGTGAAACGCGTTTCACCAGCCTCGTTCCGGGCGGGCATTCCGGACGGCTGTCATCATCAACAAGCGAAGAATACCACAGGGGAGAATAATGGAAGAGAAGACAGTGTCGGGAATCCTGTCCCATGAACACACCAAGGCGCATCTGACAGACGTCAACTACATGCCGCCGCTGATCGAGGCGGTGCCGCTCGGCATCCAGCACGTGCTCGCGATGTTTGTGGGCAACGTCACGCCGGCCCTGATCATCGCGAGCGCCATCGACGCGCCGGCCGAGATGCGGGTCTTCCTGGTGCAGGCGGCGATGTTCGTCGCCGGGGTCGCGACGCTGGTCCAGACCCTCGGCCTCGGGCCGATCGGGGCCAAGGTGCCGATCGTGATGGGCACGAGCTTCGGCTTCGTGCCGGTCATCATCCCCATCGCCCAGACCAGCGGCCTGCCAGCTGTGATGGGGGCCTGCTTCGTGGGCGGCCTCGCCATGGCGCTGGTCGGCTTCTTCATCCGCCATGTGCGCTTTCTCTTTCCGGCGGTGGTGACGGGCACCTTCGTGCTCCTGATCGGCATCATCCTGCTGCCGGTCGGCTTCGCCTATGTAGGCGGCGGCTTCGGGGCGGAGGATTTCGGCGCGCCGCGGCATCTCTGGGTGGCCTTCCTGGTCTTCTGCATCACCGTGGGCATCAACCAGTTCACCAAGGGCTTCCTCTCCGAGATGGGCGTGCTCCTGGGCATCGTGGCGGGCTATCTGGTCGCAATCCCGCTGGGAATGGTCAATTTCTCCAGCGTGGGCACCGCGAGCTGGGTGGCGCTGCCGCAGCCCTTCGCGATCGGGCTGGAATTCGTTCCGGTGGCCATCATCGGCGTCGTCGTGATGTCGATCGTCACCAGCGCGGAATCGATCGGCGACATCGCCGGCACCGTCATCGGCGGCGCCAACCGCCAGCCGACCTCTCGGGAGCTCTCAGGCGGCGTGATGGCGGATGGTCTGGCCAGCAGCTTCGCGGCGATCTTCAACGCCTTCCCGCAGATCAGCTTCAGCCAGAACGTGGGCCTCGTGGCGCTGACCGGGGTCGCGAGCCGCTACGTGGTCGCCATCGGGGGCGGCTTCCTGCTGATTGCCGGCCTGTTCCCGAAGGTCGGGGCCTTCGTGACCACCATCCCCAACGCGGTGCTGGGCGGCGCGGTCATCATCATGTTCGGCATGATCGCCTCGGCGGGCATCAAGATGCTGTCGCTGGTCGATCTCAACAAGCGCAACATGATCATCATCGGCGTGTCGGTGGCGGTCGCCATCGGCCTGCGCGGGCAGCCGGCGCTCTATGAGCACACCTCCGCCGGCGTCAAGGCGATGCTGGAGTCCGGGCTGATCCCGGGTGCCGTCGCGGCGATCGTGCTGAACCTGATCCTGCCCGGCAAGGAGGTCATCGACCACGGCGACGAATAGGGTCGTCGGCGCCCCCGGCGGGAAATCGCCCCGGATCGCGCCTCATCGAGGCCGGTCCGGGGGTCGATTCAAGCAATGGCGCGGCTGTTGCGGGCGCCTTCGGGTAACAGTCACGTCAGGAGCGCGTGGCCGCGCAATCGGCGGTTCGTTCCTGCCAATCTTATCGGGCGCAACTGGGGTCGTCTTGTGGTAGAGTCATTGCGGCTCTCGTGTCGGCTTCAAGGTCGCGATCGGTGGGATGTCAGGCTTGCTGCGGAGTATTCTGAACTGGTGCAGAGATCGTCTTGCGTCGCGACCGCAGATGGGGCTGAGCGCGGCGTCATTCAATTATCTTCTCGCCGCGTCGGCCATGGCGCTCACGGTCCTTCTGGTTGTCGGGCTTCGGGCTTCGAGCGTTGGTCCACTCGAGGAGACATTCGGGCGCATCTACGTGGAGAGCCCCGAGGTCTATACGCGCCAACGGCTCGTGAACGACAGGTATCAGCAGGAGTGGTGGCTCAACCGGCGATTGGAGGTGCTCGATGACGCCACGAATCTCATCGAGGGCTTTCGTTCCGAAGTGAGCAGCGCCCGTATCGAGGTCAGCCTCGATCAGCTGCTCGCGCTTGCGACGGGGCGCGGTGGCTCCGATGCGTCCGGCGAAACGGCGAGGGGCCGGGACGCGCAGACCGCAAGCGGCGCGGGGGGCCGACCCCAGGAAAACGGGGCATCGGATCAGACGTCCGTCTCGTTTCAGACCGATTTCGCGTTGCGCGCCGCTGCCCGGGACAACCTGCGCCAACTCCTTCTCGAGAATGCGCTCGATGACCGGCACGACCTCACGGGGAACACGGTCTACGGGTTCAAGTTCGATACCGTTGTCATCCCCGGGTCGAATACGACCCGCAGCCCGGCCGTCATCGTCGAACTGCCCCCACCGCCCTTTGCCGACAAGTCGGCTGCAGACATCATTTCTTATGCGACCGTGCCTCCGGTCGAGGCTGATCCCGTCTTCAAGCGGGTGGAGCAACATTACAAGAACTGGCTGTACAACATAGAGAAGCGCTTGAACGGTTTCGTCGAGGGAGTGTGCAATCCCAGGTCCGGCCTTTCCACAGAGGCATTGGGAGAGTTCCTGGAATATACACTGTATCTGACAAACAATGAGGCGAACCAGACGATAGATGCGCTCGGTACAAATGTACCCAACATGGGTGGGTCTGAATCTGACGGGAGGCTTGAAACCGTCAGGCTGGAACTTCCCAAGCAATGGCAAAATAATACTGTGCTGAATGTGCACATATCTGATGGTATGGTAACGTCATTTGATGTCAATACAAGATTGATTCAGATATACATAATAAAGAATAACACGGGCATTGCGGGGGCGCTCAACTATGTAGTCAAGAATGAGGAAGGACAAGCTTCAGATGCCATCAGGCTCTGGCGCACGCAAAGCTGCGCATCCCGCGCCGACGATGCGGGTTCGTTGAATTGCGACGTCAGTGCTGGGGCCTCTGCCGATTTCCACATCTATGTCCCTTCTTCCGACTACCAGGCCTTCACGGATACGTTCTCCCAGGCGGTTTCGGGGTTGGGCGCGGTTGTGAAGGACCGTCCGATCTCGAGCTTCGAATTCGAAGAGGGGGAATTCGACGGCTGGGCGATCACGGTGGATGCGGGGCTGTTCCGCTTTCTCGATCGGGCGCAACAGGTGGAATCCTACGCTTACGCGGCCTTCCCTCGCGGGGACGTGGAGGGGGTCGTGGTGGATGCATTCCGGTCCGTCGATGTCGACGTGACTGGCCCGGTCAATCTCGGTGCCAGTGAGACGGAACACTCGGGCGGCATTCGGGCCGAACCTCGGCTTCTCAACTTCGCCGGCGGCGGTACACGGCAGGAACACGGTACGAGGAAGGGTTTCGATTTTGGCTGGACGATCGTCCGGCCGGGTTTGCAGACGCCGACACTCGCCTCCCAGCTCGTCCTGGTTTCCGTTCCCGCCTATAGTGACAGACTTTCCCTGACGGTCACGTCAGGCTGGCTCGATCGGGACTATGTACGGCGCGAGGCCTGGACCGATCTGAGCCTGGAAGAGCGCCTGGACCGCCTGCTGGACGGCGCGGATCGGATGACCATGGAGGTGCACCTTCCACCCGACTACGATGCGATCGACAATATGATGCTGCCCGGCACGTCCCGTCTCGGCCCCAAGATCGACGAGTTGAGCCTTTGCGAGAAGGAGCTCCACATCGCCGCCGACAAGCCGGCCGACATCGTCATTCCCGGAGAAAGGCTCTGGCGCTCGACGGTCGTCACGCTGGGCGGTCAGAAGGCGACGAAGATCCAGGTGCTCCCGGACATGCGCGGGATCATCGCGACGTTCGATCCTCTCAGCGAACCGATAGGGAGCGCCGTTCCCGGCCGTTCCGGTGAGGATGCAGCAGCGACCGAATGGCTGGCAGCAAGCGGCGTAGCTCCGGAATCCGTGCCGGTGCCGCTGTCGGTCTGGACGAGCCAGGGTGTCGACAGCCTGCCGAGCTACGTGTTCGTCCACCCCGCCGGCAAAGAGAAATCGGGCGCCGACGGCGAAAGCGTGTCGGCCGAGACCTCAGGCGCTACGGAACGATGATGCCACTCTGGCTCCCGCAGAGGCAGGAGCTTCCGACGGGCAGTGGCGAGACCGTGCAGATCCCGGCGTCGGTCTGGCATTTGGGGCTGTAGGTCTGGACGATCTCCGTCGAGTCCCCTTGCGCGGACAGCCGATTGCGTTGCGTATCGGTTGCCGCCCTCGCAACCAAGACGACAGCGGCCAGACACGCGGCGGCGGCACACGTCACGAGGACCTTGCGGCGCACACGTCCTCCGCCCTTGTTCGGTACTGACATGCAAGCTCCTGCCCGTTTTTCAGGCTCCATAGCACGGGCCGATGCTGTTTGCCACAGAGCTGTTCCCTGAGGCTCAAACGGCCTCAGAAGGGCACCGCGTCGGCGACGGTGACGAAGCGGGCGACGACGTTCTTGGTGCCGGCCTTGTCGAAGTCGATGGTGAGCTTGTCGCCTTCCACGGCAGTGACGGCACCGTAGCCGAACTTCTGGTGGAAGACGCGGGTTCCGGGCTCGAAGGCCGGGGCGGCGTCGATGTCGATGACGATGTTGCGCGCCTCCTTCGGCTGCGCCATCGGGCGCTCGCCGGCGTGGGCCTGCATGCGGCGCCAGCCGGGCGAGTTGTAGACATCGGCCCTGGCGGCGGCCTCGGCGAGGGTCGGGCCGGATTGCGGGGCGGCCGCGCCGAACCCTCCGCCATAGAGGCCGGGAGGGGTCAGCACCTCCACATGGTCGCCGGGCAACTCATCGACAAAGCGCGACGGAAGCTGCGACTGCCACTGATTGTAGACACGGCGGTTGGCGGCGAAGGAGATCGTGCAGAGCCGCTGGGCGCGGGTGATGCCGACATAGGCGAGGCGGCGTTCCTCCTCGAGGCCCTTCAGCCCGCGCTCGTCCATGGAGCGCTGCGAGGGGAAGAGGCCGTCCTCCCAGCCGGGCAGGAAGACGGCCGGGAACTCCAGGCCCTTGGCGGCGTGGAGCGTCATGATCGAGACCTTGGGCGTGCCCTCCTCCTGCTCGTTCTCCATGACCAGGGAGACATGCTCGAGGAAGCCCTGGAGGTTCTCGAATTCGTTCAGTGCCTTGACCAGCTCCTTGAGGTTCTCCAGCCGGCCGGCGGCGTCGGGGGACTTCTCGGCCTGCCACATGGCGGTATAGCCGCTCTCGTCGAGGATGGTCTCGGCGAGCTCCACATGGCCGGCGGTGCCGTCGCGGATGGCGGCGTGCCATCGGTCGAAGCCGGCGACGAGCTGGCCGAGCGCGTTGCGGGCGCGGGCGGGCAGGCCGCCGGATTCCGCGATACGGCGCGCGGCCTCGAGCAGGCTGACGCCGTTCTCGCGGGCGGTGCGGTTTATTTCCTGCAGCGCCTTGTCGCCGATGCCGCGCTTCGGGACATTGACGATGCGCTCGAAGGCGAGGCCGTCCTCGGGCGAGACGGCGACGCGGAAATAGGCCATGGCGTCGCGGATCTCGGCGCGCTCGTAGAAGCGTGGGCCGCCGATGACGCGGTAGGGCAGGCCGATGGTCAGGAAACGGTCCTCGAAGGCGCGCATCTGGAAGCTGGCGCGCACCAGGATCGCGATGCCGTCCGGCGGCACCGGGTCGAGGCCGCGGGTGCCGCGGGCCAGCGCCTCGATCTCCTCGCCGATCCAGCGCGCCTCCTCCTCGCCGTCCCAATGGCCGATCAGGCGGATGCGCTCGCCCTGGGGTAGGTCGGTCCAGAGCGTCTTGCCGAGGCGGCTCGCGTTCGAGGCGATCACCCCGGACGCGGCGGCGAGGATGTGCGGGGTCGAGCGGTAGTTCTGTTCGAGGCGGATCACCTTGGCACCGGGGAAATCCTTCTCGAAGCGCAGGATATTGCCGACCTCGGCACCGCGCCAGCCGTAGATCGACTGGTCGTCGTCGCCGACGCAGGCGATGTTGTGGTGGCCGCCGGCGAGCAGGCGCAGCCAGAGGTACTGGGCGACGTTGGTGTCCTGGTATTCGTCCACGAGGATGTATCGGAACCAGCGCCGGTAGGTCTCCAGGATGTCCGGATGCTTCTGCAGGATGTCGACCACATGCAGCAGCAGGTCACCGAAGTCGCAGGCGTTCAGCGTCCGGAGCCGCTCCTGATAGAGGGCGTAGAGCTCCGGGCCGCGGTGGTTGAAGGCGCCGGCATCCGCGGCGGGCACCCGCTCGGGGCCGAGCGCCCGGTTCTTCCAGCCGTCGATCAGGCTCGCGAGCTGGCGCGGCGGCCAGCGCTTGTCGTCGATGCCGGCGGCCTGGATCAGCTGGCGCAGCAGCCGCAGCTGGTCGTCGGTGTCGAGGATGGTGAAGCTCGACTTGAGCCCGACCAGCTCGGCGTGGCGGCGCAGCATCCGCGTGGAGAGCGCATGGAAGGTGCCGAGCCAGGGCATGCCCTCGATGACGCCGCCGACCAGCCCGCCGACCCGGGCCTTCATCTCGCGCGCCGCCTTGTTGGTGAAGGTCACGGCGAGGATCTCGTTGGGCCGCGCGCGGCCGGTGTTCAGGAGATGCGCGATGCGCGCGGTGAGCGCACGGGTCTTGCCGGTGCCGGCCCCGGCGAGGACCAGCACCGGGCCGTCGAGCGCCTCGACCGCGGCGCGCTGGTCGGGATTGAGGGCATCGAGATAGGGAGCGGGCCGCGCCGCCAAGGCGCGCGCCGAGAGCGACGGCGCCGCGGCCTCGAAGGCGTCCGCTTCGTCGGAGAGGGGGCTGCTCATGAGCCGACCCTAATCCGGCCGGCGCGGAATGAAAAGCCTCTGTTCACCATGTGTTCGGTGGGCATGCCCGGAAATGGCCGCAGGGCGCAGCCCAGGTTGCTCTCGTGGCGCGAAACCCTGCCGGCTGCCCGTGCCGATGCAGGGGCGAGCCGGCGAAGACATCCCGCTCGTGCGGTTCGGCCGCAGAATGCGGAGCCCCTCGCGCCGGCCGCCCCCGCCCGTCAGTGGCGCAGTACCATCACCGAGCAGGCCGCATGATTGGCGACACGCGAGGCGACCGAGCCGAGGGCATAGGCGACGGCGCGGCCCTTCTGGCGCGCATTGATCAGGATCAGCGTCGCGCCGATCTCGGCCGCCACATCGAGGATGGCGGGGGCGACCGGCCCGTAGCGGACCACCTGCCGGTCGACCTTGAAGGGCGCGGCTTCGGCCACGTCGGCCAGCCGGACGCCGGCTTGCTCCTGCATCGCCTCGATCGTGCCTTTCGGGTCGGTGTCCGTCGCGAGATAGATCTCGGGCACCACCGTCATGAAGACGATGGTCGCGCCGCGCCCGGCCCGTTCGGCGAGCTGCGCGAACAGGGCGGCGCGGTCGGTCTCCGATCCGACGTTGATGGGGACGAGAACCGTTTCGGAAGTCATCGCGCTCTCCCTCAGAAGACGACGTAATGCGCCAGAAAGATGGCGATCGGGGTCGCGATGATCGTGCGGATGACGAAGATCATCGCCAGATGGCCGACATTCAGCCCCAGGTTGGCGCGCAGCAGGATGGCACCGACCTCCGACATGTAGATCAGCTGCGACACCGACAGGATCGCGACGAGGAAGCGGGTTTCCTGGCTCTCGATGGACTTGCCGATGAGGGCCGGCAGATACATGTCGGCGAAGCCCACCACCAGCGAGGGCGCGGCGGCCTCGGCCTCGGCGAGCCCGGCCCAGTTGAGGATCGGCACGAAGGGCGCCGACAGCCAGTGGAACACCGGCGTGTATTCGACCAGGACGAGCGCGATCATGGCGATCGCGACCGTGGCGGGCACCAGCGAGAACCACATGAAGACGAGGTTGTCGAAGCCGTTCTTGATGAACTCGGGGAAGTTCGGCGCGATCCGGGCGCGGGCGAGGCCGAGCCGCGTGCCGGCCTGTACCAGCGTCTCGCCTTCGCGCACGGTGGCATCGATGTGGTTCGTGGTGCCGGCCTTGTAGTCGTCGGGCAGCCGCGACAGCGGCGGGATGCGCGGCAGGATCAGCGCGCAGACGAAGCCGATGATCAGCACGCAGCCGTAATAGGCGAAGAACACGTCCGACAGCCCCACCAGCTTGGCGATCACGTAGCAGAAGGGGATCGACACGATCGAGAAATTGGTGGCGACGACCGCGGCCTCGCGTGTCGTATAGACGCCCTTGTCGTATTGCTGGACGGTCAGCATCACCCCCAGCGCGGCGGCGCCGAGCCACGAGGCCAGCCCGTCGATCGCCGACCGCCCCGGCAGCCGGAACAGGAAGTGGAACGACTTCGACAGGAGCGCGCCGACGAATTCCATGAAGCCGTAGTCGGAGAGGAGCGGCAGCCCGAAGGAGGCGAGCGCGAAGAGGGCCAGCAGGTTGGTCATCAGCGCGCCGACCACCGTCCCGCCGGTGGCGCCGGAAATGATCCATTCCGGACCGGTCCCGGTGGTGTAGAGCACAGTGAAGACCGCGCCGAGGCAGCGCAGGCCCGTCCAGACGGCGGTCGTCCGGAAATACTGGACCATCATCGGCGTCGAGGGCTTGCCGGGGCCGTAGCTGTACCAGAGCGTCAGCACCGCCGAGGCCATCGTGACGACCACCAGCGCCCATTTCAGCAAGGCGCCGAAATTGCCGTTCAGCCAGTCGACCATGACCCCGAACGGGATCGTCCATGTGTCGCCGCCCGGAACCGGCATCAGGAAGAGGGCGGCGCCGAGGGTCGAGGGGATGATGAACTTGAGCCAGTTCGATGTGCTTCGGTCGTCGCTCTGCGCCGCTGCGGCGACATTGCCGGGATTGGTCATCTCGCTACCTTGGATCTTTGTGTCGGGGGATCTTGTGGCTGGCGGGGCTTCGGCGCCCCAGGGAATCCGATGGGCCGCAGGCGGGCCGCCGCGTCCGCGGCCGGATGGTTGCCGGGACCGGCAAGCCGCGGCACGTCGTCTCCGGACGCAGGCTGATCGAGCGTCATGGCCCCCCCTTGAGCACCTGGCCGATCGAAGGGGCCAAGAGCGCCAGATTGCAACAATCCGACCGTGGAGGCAACGCGTGGCGTGCAGTCGGATGCGGGCGGCAGGGCGAAAGCCCGGGGCATCGCCGCACGAGATGTTGTCATGGGCGGCCCCGCACACGTAGGATGTGGTCATTCCGCCAAGGAAAGCGCGCATGCAGCAGGTCCTGCTGGAAATCCTGGTCTATCTCGTGGCGGCGGTCATCGCCGTGCCGTTCAGCCAGCGGCTCGGCTTCGGCTCGGTGCTCGGCTATCTCGCCGCCGGGGTGGCGATCGGACCGGCCTTCGGCTTCGTCGGCTCCGAGGCCGAGGATCTGCGCCATTACGCCGAATTCGGCGTGGTGCTGATGCTGTTCCTGATCGGGCTGGAGCTCGAGCCGCGGGCGCTGTGGAACATGCGCCAGAACCTGATCGGGCTCGGCGGGCTGCAGGTCGCCGCGACCCTGGCCGCGGTCGCGATCTTCTGCCGTTCGGTGGGCCTGGGCTGGAGCGAGGCCATTGCGATCGGCATGATCCTCAGCCTCTCCTCGACCGCCATCGTCATGCAGACCCTGAATGAGAAGCGCCTGACCCGGACCGAGGGCGGGCGAGCCAGCTTCGCGGTGCTGCTCTTCCAGGACATCGCGGCGCTGCCGTTTCTTGCGATCATCCCGCTGCTCGCGCTGGGCGGCGGCGGACACGAGGCCGAGGCCCATGCCGCCACGGCGCTGATCGACGCGCTGCCGGTGTGGATGCGCGCGCTCCTGATCGTCGGCGCGGGGGTGGCGGTGATCGTGGCCGGGCGCTACCTGACCCGGCCGCTCTACCGCTTCCTCGCCATGGCGGGGCTGCACGAGGTCTATGTCGCCGCGGCGCTGATGTTCGTCGTGGGCATCGCGGCGATGATGAGCGTCCTGGGGCTGTCGCCGGCGCTCGGCACCTTCCTCGCGGGCGTGGTCATGGCCAACAGCGAGTATCGCCACGAGATCGAGAGCGACATCGCGCCCTTCAAGGGGCTGCTGCTGGGGCTCTTCTTCATCACCGTCGGCGCGAGCATGGACCTGCGGCTCTTCGCCGACGCGCCGCTGCGGGTGATGGGGCTGGTGGTGGCGCTGATGGTGATGAAGATCCTGATCCTCCACGGGCTCGCGGTGATGTTCCGGCTGACCGGGCGGGACAGGGTGCTCTTCACTCTCTCGCTGGCCCAGGCCGGGGAATTCGGCTTCTTCCTCGCGAGTTTCGCCGGCCAGAGCGGGGTGGTGCCGCACGGGCGGGTGGATCTGGTGCTGCTGGTGATCTCGCTGTCGATGTTCCTGACGCCGGCGCTCTTCGTGATCCACGACCGGGTGATCGCGCGGCTCAGGGCCGGGCCGCGGCGTCCGGACGACGACATCGACGAGGAAGGCGTGGTGATCATCGCCGGCATGGGCCGCTTCGGCCAGGTGGTGAACCGGCTCCTGGTCGGGCTGGGGCACAAGACCGTGGTGCTCGACAGCCATCCCCAGGTCATCAACCGGATGCGGAAGTTCGGCATCAAGGCCTTCTACGGCGAGGTCACCCGGCCGGCGCTGCTCGAGGCCGCCGGCATCGCCCGGGCCAAGGCGATCGTGATCGCCATCGACGACGCGGACAAGGCGGTCGAGGTGGCGCGCTATGTCAGCCAGCGCCATCCCGAGGTCCGGATCGTCGCGCGCGCCCGCGACCGCCACCACGTCTACCAGCTCTATGCCGCCGGCGCCCCGGTGAGCGTGCGCGAGATGTTCGACAGCTCGGTGCGCGCCGGCAAATACGCCCTGGTCGCGCTGGGCTATTCCGACGACGAGGTCGAGCGGGTGGGGCGGACCTTCTTCGACCACGACCGGCACATGCTCGCGGAACTGGCCGAGCTCTGGGACCCGGACAAGCCGATGGAGGAGAACGACGCCTATATCGCGCGCGCCCGCGCCCAGGCGGCGGAGATCGAGGCGCTCCTGCGCGGCGAGCTGGCCCGGCCGCGCAAGGGCGCGGAGAAGGCGGAGAAGGCGGAGAAGGAGGCCGCGGAGGCCGCCGGCAAGGCCGCGGAATAGCGCGGCCGGCGGGCGCCTTCCATGCTGGCGCGCAGGCGTGAATCCGGTGTCGAGGCGTGTCACATGCCGAGGCCCGGTCGATGCGGGCGCCGGCAGGATATCGACGGCCGCGAAGCGGGCCGGCGATTGCGCGCCGGAGAATCCCGACCCGCCCGGCCGGGGCGTCGTTGCAATGCAGCATGGCAGCGACTAACAGTTTTTCGATCCGGCGACTGCGAGGGATTCGCCCCATGGCCAGCTTCAAGAAGATCCTGATCGCCAACCGCGGCGAGATTGCCATCCGGGTGATGCGCGCCGCCAACGAGATGGGCAAGCGCACCGTCGCGGTCTTCGCCGAGGAGGACAAGCTCAGCCTCCACCGCTTCAAGTCCGACGAGGCCTACCGGATCGGCGAGGGGCTGGGGCCGGTGGCGGCCTATCTCGAGATCCCCGAGATCATCCGCGTGGCCAAGATGGCCGGCGCCGACGCGATCCATCCGGGCTACGGGCTCCTGAGCGAGAACCCGGGCCTGGTGGACGCCTGCGACGCCGCGGGCATCGTCTTCATCGGGCCGCGGGCCGAGACCATGCGCAAGCTCGGCGACAAGGCCAGCGCCCGGCGCGTGGCGATGGAGGCCGGGGTGCCGGTGATCCCGGCCACCGAGGTCCTGCCCGACGACATGGCCGAAGTGCGGGCCATGGCCGAGGCGGTGGGCTATCCCTTCATGCTCAAGGCGTCCTGGGGCGGCGGCGGCAGGGGCATGCGGCCGGTGATGAGTGCGGCCGAGCTCGAGGACAAGGTGCTCGAGGGCCGGCGCGAGGCGCTCAACGCCTTCGGCAACGGCGAGGGCTATCTGGAGAAGATGATCCTCAATGCCCGGCACGTCGAGGTGCAGATCCTCGGCGACCAGCACGGCGGGCTCTACCATCTCTGGGAGCGGGACTGCTCGGTGCAGCGGCGCAACCAGAAGGTCGTGGAACGCGCGCCCGCGCCCTATCTGACGCAAGGGCAGCGCGAGGAGCTCTGCGCGCTCGGGCTGAAGATCGCGCGGGCGGCGGATTACCAGAACGCGGGCACGGTCGAGTTCCTGATGGACCGCGATTCGGGCGCCTTCTATTTCATCGAGGTCAATCCGCGCATCCAGGTCGAGCATACCGTCACCGAGGAGGTGACCGGCATCGACATCGTGCGCGCCCAGATCCTGATCGCCGAGGGGGCGAGCATCGCCGAGGCGACCGGGGTGGCGAGCCAGGCGGAGGTGAAGCTCAACGGCCACGCGATCCAGTGCCGGATCACCAGCGAGGATCCGCAGAACAACTTCATCCCCGATTACGGCCGGATCACCGCCTATCGCGGCGCGACCGGGATGGGCATCCGGCTCGACGGCGGCACCGCCTATTCCGGCGCGGTGATCACCCGCTTCTACGACAGCCTGCTCGAGAAGGTCACCGCCTGGGCGCCGACCCCGGAGATGGCGATTGCGAGGCTCGACCGGGCGCTGCGGGAATTCC
>NZ_DAIUBO010000044.1:0-20944 GCF_036846665.1 Amaricoccus sp.
ACCCAGGTCGCGATCCCGCTGATCATCCGCTTCGCCATCGACCACGGCATGGCGGCAGGCATCGACGACCAGGGCATCGGAGGCCAGCAGGGCCTCGACCTCGCCGAGCAACAGCGACCGCTCCTCGCCGTGGGCCATCAGCCGAGCGGCGGGCGCCTCGAGCGCGGCCCCGTCGAGGGCGAGCGGGCGGAGATAGAGCGCCAGCCGCGCCGGCACGTCGGGGCGCACCCGGACCGAGAGCACGGTGACCGACCCCGGCCCGTAATAGCCGTCCGGCGTCAGCGCGGTCAGCCAGCTGTCGAGCGCGGCGAGGTTCTGCGGCCGCTCGATCATCGGCAGGCGCAGCAGCGGCAGAAGCTGTTCGGGCGCGTCGGGCAGCGCGTCGATATTGACGTCGAGCCGCATCTCCGGCCCGCGCTGGGTGTTCAGCAGCGTCAGCGTGGCGACCGAGGGGGGCAGCGTGAAGCGGGCGCCGAGCACGAAGGCGAGCAGCGTCACGAGGCCGCCGTGGCGCTCGCCCATGCCGAGCGCCTCCATCAGGGGCTTCAAGGCGTCGAGCGCCGTCTCGCGGGCGATCTCGAAACTGATCTGCTGGCCGCCCGAAAGGCGACTGGTGCGGATGATGGTGGCGAAGGGGCGCAGCCCCGGCACCAGCGACATGGCGGTCTGGGCCAGATCCATCACCGGCTGCGGCAGCATGTCGAGCACCTCGGGGCCCCATTCGTAGCTGGCCTGGACCTCCGTGAGCCCGCCGCGGTCGAGCCCGAGCGCGTAGCGGGCGCCGTATCCCGCTGAGCGGGCATAGCTTCCGCGCGCGCCTTCCGACCGGCGGTCGAACCAGCGGAGCGGCTCCGTTCCGAAATGCTCGTCGATCAGGCCGCGCACGGCACCATTGGTGATCTCGCGCTGGTCGTCCGCGGTCACGCCGCGACCGAGCGGCTTGACCTGGAACGCCAGCGCGCGGCCGGCGGTCTCCGAGAAATTCGGCTCGAAGCTCCGCTGCGCCACCGGGCGCAGAGACGGGTCGTCGATATCCCAGTCGAGCGAGCGCTCCAGGGCTCCACGCAGCACGTGGTCGGCCGTGGGATCCGCCGTCATGAGCCGGTGCGCGGCGCTGCTGAGGAGCCGCTTCGCGGCATCGGCGGCGCGGGGATGGGCGGGCATGGCGAAACCTCCTTGCGGTAGGGCTGGTGGCTGCCGCCGGGGTCAGAACCCCGGCAACATCGCCCTGAGCTGCTCGAGGCTCGGCGTCTGGCCCGAGCTCACCATCTCGCGCAGCTGCGCGACGCCGCCCATGTCGATCCCCTGCATGCCGCCATTGGCCGGCATGCCGCCGAAGCCCGACATGTCCGGCAGGCTCGGCATGGGCTGGGTCTCGACCGGCGCGGAATATTCGTCGAGCAGGGCGTCGCCGACCCCGGTCACGGCGCGGAAATGCTGGCAGGCCACCATCAGCTCGCGCGTCACGTCGGCCGAGAGGTCGCTGCCCGTCCGCCCCGGCTCGGGGAAGAGCGGCCGGCCGGCGTTCTGCGACCAGACCGTGTGGTGGTCGGCGATGATGCGCATGATCGTCTGCGTCTCCACCGCGAGCGTCCGGTGCAGCACCGTGTTGACGGTTATGCCGAACTCGCGCTGCGAGATGCGCTCGATGACCTGCCATCCCGTGGTCACGCCGAGCGCGTTGCGCACCGAGGGCAGGTTCAGCACCTTCATCACCCGACGCACCTGCCGGGCCATGCGCTCGGCGGTGAAGGCGGTTCCCGCCCAGCCGCGCAGGCTGACATTGGCGGCGAAGTCGCGCACCGCCTTGCGCACGAACTCGCCGCTCGTCGCCTGGAAGCGCAGCCCGCGCGAGGCATTGTCGAAATGCACCAGCGCGGATTGCTCGCGCTCGTATTCGGAAACCGCCGAGACGACGCGCATCAGGAGCGTGTTGAACTCGGTGTTCGGCTGGATGTCGAAGGCGATCTCGCCGCCGGGCGCGCCAAGGACCCGCGAATAGACCGACCGCCGCGAGGCCTCGTCGAGCAGGTCGTCCTGATCCCAGTAGAGGTCGTCGAGCTCGCGCGCCGAACCGTCGGAGGCGGAGATCGGCAGGAGCCCGGCGACGAAGAGGTCGAGCACGCGGGCGGCCGCCTTCAGCCCGAATTCGAGCTGGTAGGCCACATAGATCGTCGCGACGGCGCGGACGTTGTCGGGCTCGATCTCGTCGTTGTAGCCCTGCGGGTCGTTGAGCGGCGGGATCTCCACGTTGGCGACCCCGCCGCCGCCGCCGTTGCCGCCCGCGGTCATGTCGGCCACGTCGGTGGCATAGGCGGAGGCGACCATCGCGCCCATGACCGTCTCGTCGCCCTTGTGGTCGGCGTAGCGGTTCGCCATGCGCCGGGCGACCCGTGCGAAGGATTGCAGGAAGACCGACTTGCCCTTGCCGGTGATGTCGCCGAGCATGCGCAGCGTCGTCTGGAAGAGCCCGATGCGCTGGGTGGCGTCCGAGGGCGCGAACATCTGCACCCCGTGGCTGTCGATCTCGACCTGGCCGCTCTCGTCGGCGCTGCCGGCGAGCTCGACGATCGCGCGCTGCAGATGCGCGAAGAAGCGCTGGTCGCCGGGATTGTAATGCCCGTCGGCGAGCATCAGCCCGGCCGCCGAGGCGGACCAGATCAGCGCAGCGTCCTCGTCGCCCTTGGCGAAGTGCTGCTGGCGCACCACGCTCTGGATCACGGCGTCGAGGTAGATCTGCTGCCCCTTCTGCGTCCGCAGGGTCGGCGGCAGGCCGGAAGGGTTGAAGGCGAGGCGCGAGAGCAATGCGTCTCTCAGTTTGATCGGGTCGAGCATGGTATCCTCCGTTCCCGGTGTGGACTCGCTCGGTGGCGCGTCCGGCACCGAATCGAGGGTTCTGCCCGCGAGGGCGGATTTCAGGGCATGGTCGTGGATGGCCCGGTCCGCGTCTTCGGCGAGGCCGCTTTCGACGCGCCAGATGGCCATAACCCGCGCGTCGTGCCGCGAGGCGGCGGTCACGTTGTGCGAAATCCAGCGCAGCGTTTCCGGTGGCGGCGGGTCGGCGCTGGCCCGGACCGCCCGTGCGAGGAAGGCGCGCGCCACGATCGCGGTCAGCGATTCGAGCGCCTGGGAAACCGAGCCCTTCTCCCGCGCGGCGGCGAGCTTCTCGCCGCGGCGCGTGATGTCGTCGCTGTCGAGCTCGCCGCCGATCCCGCGCAGGGCCTCGGCCAGCCGCGCGCCGGCTTGATCCGGCGGCAGATCGGGACGCAGGTACCCCGCGAGCAGCGCAAGCACCCGCCCGGTGATCGGGTCGTCTTCGTCGGGCGTCATCGGCCGGCCTCCGTTTCAGAAAAAGCCATCGTGTCGAGGTGGCGCAGTGCGGCGGGGATGTTGAGCATTCCCCAGCCGGTCTCGGGATTGGGATCGCCGCCCTCGGCGGAGAGGCAGAGCGCCTCGCGCGCCTCCTCGACGCGCAGCCCGTGCCCGCGCTTCGCCGCCCGCGCGGCGAGAAGCGCGGCGGCGCCGGCGACGAAGGGGGCGGCGTGGCTGGTGCCCGAACTGTCGGCATAGCCGGAGATCGCGGCGGAATAGATATGCTCGCCGGGTGCGGAGAGCGCGATGTGGCGGCCGGTCGTGGAGAATTCCGCGCGTTCGCCGGAGAGCGTGCAGGCGCCGACGGCGATGCAGCCGGGCAGGGCGGCGGGATAGAATTCCTCCTCGATCCCGGAATTCCCCATGGCCGCCACGAGGATGCATTCCTCCTCCGAGGCATAGGCCACGCTGTCGGCATGCGGCGGCGGGGCATAGGGGTCGGTCTCGGACCGGGCGGTGCCGAAGCTCATGTTGAGCACCTTGGCGCCCATGTCGACCGCCACCTTGATCGCGGCGTCGATGTCGGAGAGCGCGCCGACGCCGAAGACCGGCCCGCCGCCGGCCTGCGCCGCCGCCAGCGCGCGGATCGGCAGGAGCGGCGAGCGCCCGGCGATGCCGGGCTGCATCGAGAGCCCGCGCGCGCCGATGATGCCCGCCACATGGGTGCCGTGGCCGGTCTCGTCGCGGGCGCAGAAGTCGCGCCCCAGGCTGTCGCCGACCAGCGCGACATCCTCGGCCACCCGGCCGATGCCGAGGTCCACCGTGTCGTAGCCGGAGCGGAGCTTGCCGGCGAATTCCACATGCTCCAGCGTGACGCCGGTATCGATCACCGCCACCGCGACCGCGCGCGAGCCGGGCTCGAGCGCCAGCGCCTCGGCGACGCCGACCCGCTCGGCCGCCGCGCGGATGCCCGAGACGCGCGGCCCGGGGGCCGCGGTGCGGAAGGGGATCGAGGCCAGCGGCTCGGCCATCACCCATTCCACCTCGCCGAGGTCGCGCAGGTCGGCGACGACGGCGGCCGTCTCCCGCGCGTCGGCGAGCTGCAGCGTCACCACCCTCTGGAGCCCGAGCGCGCATTCGGTCGCGTTGTAATGGGCATGGCGCGCGCCGATCCGCGCGAGGCTCTCATGCGCGTGGAAGCACCGCTTGGCGCGCAGGGCGGTGGTCCGGGACAGGATGGTGCGGTCGACCGGGCCGCGCCCGTCCACCGAGCCCCCGGCCCGCGCCGCGCCGTCGAGCACGTCGAGATGCACCGGCAGCCGGGTCTCGACCTGCTCGCCGAGCTTCATCAGGATATGCCCGCTGCGGATCATCGCGGCGCTCCGCTGCCGGGCGGCCGCTCGACGAGATCGAAGCTCTCCGTCGCGCCGTCGGGCAGCTCGATCGTCAGCCGCCCGCCGCCCCGGCCGGGCGGCAGCGCGAAGGAGGCGGCCAGCGCGCTGGCCTCGACCAGCGCCAGCGGGCGACCGTCGAGCCGGGCGGCCGGGCCGCGCCCCTCCTCGATCAGGTTCCGCCCGGAGATGCGGATGTTGCGCGCGCCGGGGTCGATCTCGAGCCGCCGCGACGGCCCGGGGGCCGGTGCGGGCGCGCTACGCGGCTGGAGCTTCTGGCGCAGCCGGTCCACAAGATGCGCGCCGGGATCCCCGGCCGGCGCGGGCGCCGGGCGCGGATCAGGGACCGGGCCGGGCCGGGGCTCGGGGCGGATCTCCGGCCGGTGCCACGGGGCCGGTGCGGGCGTGACATCGGGCCCGCGTCCCACGGGCGGCTCGGCCGCCCCGTCGGGGAGCGCTCCCGGCATGCCGTCCCCGGCCGGCTCCGCGCCGATGTCCTCGAGCCTCGGCCGCGCGAGATTGAGCGCGCCGCGGATGCGGCCGAGATCGATGCCGGTATGGCGCGACAGCGTGTCCTCGCCGGCGCTGCGCTGGAGGTTCTTGAGCTGGGCGGCATTGCGCACGCCGATCTTGGCCAGCTGGCGCTGCTCGTCGCGCTTCAATCCGAGCTCGTCGAGCGACGGGGTCTGCGCCATCTCCATCGAGATGGTATTCTCCTCGATCATCGGTCGCGTGATGGTGGTGAAGCCGATCGACACCGTGCTCGCTCCATCCTCGTTCGGGCCGGCGGGCCGGAAATTCACCCGTCCCTGGGCGTCCATCTCGACGAAGACCTTGAGATCCACGTTGAAATCCTTGAGCGCGAAGGTCAGCGGCCGGTTGACGGCCTTGAGCCGGAGCGCGTCCTGGGTCTGGTCGAGCTGGGCCGTAATGGCCTCGAGAAAGTCCTCTATCGGATAGCCGCCGCCGGGGGGCATCACGTCACCCCGCGGGATCCGGCACGGCTCGGGTTGCAGGGACGGCGCCCGCGGACGCCGGGTGAGCGGGGGTGGCATGCGCCGCCGGACGATGGGATGGCGCGGCCTCGGCCGGCAGCTGGCCGAAGCGGAGCCGCGCGCGATGGGCGACCGGCTCGACGCCGGCGTGATACGCGCTCCAGGGCGGCTGCGCGTAGAAGCACGGACCCTCCGGCCCGGCCTCCATCAGCACCAGGAGCGGCAGGTGGATCTCGGCCTCCTCGACGAAGACATGCGGATGCTCGGGCGCGGCGCCTAAGGCGAGCTCGGTCAGCGTGTCGGCGAGGGTCCTGCGCTTCATCTCCGCCTCCCTGCCGGCAGCCCCTGCTGCGTCCCGGAGGGCGGCATCGGCGGCATCGGCTCCATCGGCGGCGGGGGCGGTGGCGGGACCGCACCGGCGACACCCGGGCTGCCGGCCGCCGGCGCCGCGGCCTCGGGAAGCGGCTGGGCCACCTTGGCGTGGCTGTTGATGAGCTGGATCGCCTGGCTGTCGGCGAAGCGCTCCAGCGGGAAGTAATCCGAGCGGAACCGCACCCGCACCTCGCCGGTGAGCTCGGCGTTCATGTTCACGTCCGACTGGGCGTTGAGGTTCATGGTATTGACCACGAGCCCGCTCGCCCCGAAGGCATTGCCGCCGAGCTTGCCCGCCAGCGTCCAGTTGGTCGGCTTGTAGTCGTTGAAGGTGAGCGTCATGCTCTCGGTCGCGTCGATGTGGAAGACGAGCTTGGCGTTGATCTCGCCGTCCGAGACCACGATCCGGTTGATGCCCATCATCACCATCGTGGCCAGCGACTGGTGGCGCATCTCGGCCAGGGTCCGCCGCGTCTCGGGGATCACCACCTCCTCGACCGCCTGCGGGTCGAGGTCCATCGGGCTGTCGAAGCCGAGGTTCTTGAGGAAGCTCGGCAGCTCGCCCGCGCCCACCGCGTCGGTCGCGACCGTCATCTTCGGGGCGCCCGAGGAGAGATCCTTCTGGAAGACGTCGCCATAGGTCGAGGTCAGGTGATCCCGCGCCATGTCGTCGGTGATGTTGTCTTCCATGAACTGGTCGACGGTCTTGGCGGTCTCGGCGAGCAGCCGGGAATAGGCCTCCATCTGCTGGATGGAGCTGTCGACGATCGCCTGGAAGGTGCCCTGGATCAGCGAGGCGGTGAAATCGGGAAAGGCGATCGCGCCCAGCATCTCGCGGGTTGCGCCGGCGGCACGCTGGAAGGCGTTCTGGCCGCCGCCCGCGGGCGCGCCCGGCGCGGCACCGGGCGCCGGCATGCCCGGTGTGCCGCCCGGAGCCGGCATCGGCCCGCCGGGCGGCATGGCGCCGCCGGTCGAGCCGCCGCCGCGCAGCGCGTTGAGATCGGGCGCCAGCGGCCGGGCCGGGGCGGAGCCGAGGAAGCCGAGCACCCGGCTCATGGAATCGGCCAGCTCGTCCTGCTGGTCGCGGGGCAGGGACCGGAAGGCGGCGCTCCGGTTCAGCGCGGCGGCGATCTGGTCGGGGTGAAGCTCGGGGGCGCCGTTGCGGGCCATCTCGGATCAGCCTCCCGCAGCGAGGTCGCCGAAGGCGGGCGAGACCCGCAGGCGCAGCAGCGCGTCGCCGAGCGGGCCGGGACCCGCCGCGGTCACCAGCGCGTCCAGCACGCCCTCCGCGTCGGGCACCTGCACCGGGCTGTCCGGCCCGAGGGCGCGCAGGGCGCCGATCAGCGCGAAATGCGTCGGCCCGTCGAGGATGTCGCCCGGCGGCAGGCCCTTCGCGGCGCGGAAGGCGCCGAGGTCGGTGAAGGCGAGCGCGTCGAGCGCCGCGCCGAGGCGCGCGGGCGTGTCGAAGGGATTGACCGCCCCGCCCGCATGCGCCATCGCGCCCTCCACCCCGCGCTGGATGCCGAGGCAGAGCAGCATCGCGAGGCCGCGGTCGTTCTCGATCCCGAGCGCCTGCGCCACCGGGCGGAGCGGATCGAGCCGGCGGGCGAGGATCTGCGCCCGCATCGCCGCCTGGAACGGCGCGTGCCGCGCGGCATTGCGGAACCTCTCGAGCCAGGGCTCCTCCCAGAGGTCCCGCCCCGCGACCGGCTGCACCCGCGGGCCGCGTCCGCCGGGGCTGTCGAGGCCGGAAGGCCCCTCGGCGGTCGCCACCGCGACCAGCTCGCCGGCATCGGATCCGAAGATCTGCGCGAAGGCCGCGCCGTCGGTCTCCTGCATCAGCGCCAGCAGCTCGCCCAGCTCGCCGCTGTCCTGCACCGCCTGGTGCGGCCCGTAGCGCAGACCGTCATGGGCGCGCTGGTAATAGGGGTCGGACGCCCCGAAGCGCCCGCGGAAGCCGCCGTCGAGGCTGAGCGCATCGTAGCGGTTCCCGGCGCCCTCGGCGATCACCGCCTGGAGCAGCAGATCCTCGGCCGCGGCCCCGGTGACGGCGACAGCAGGCGCGGCGGGGACGGGCGCGGTCGGGGCCGCGGGCTCGCCGGCCGCAGGCTCGGGCAGCGCATCGAGCGGCGGGATCGGCTCTCCGGCCTCCTCGGCAAAGGATGCCGCCGGCGCCCCGTAGCCATCGTCATAGGCGAAGGGGGAGGGGCGTGAATCGCTGTCAAGATCGCGGAACCGCGATTCCCGCTCCCCGGTGCCGCCGCCATAGGCATAATCCTCGTCGACGAACCCGCCCGCCGGCTGTGGTGCCGCGGCATCGATCTGGGGTGGCGGCGCATCGGGTCGGCGACCCTCGCCGTTGCCGCCGTTGCCGCCGCGCGCATCATTGCCGCCATCGGCGATCCTCGCATCGTTGCGGTTGGGCGCGGCGCTCGCGCCATTTCCGGATGCCGAACCGTTCGACCCCCGCCGGCCATTGCCGGCGGGCGCCGGGGCGAGGCCGTTCGCCGCCGGCGCGGTCGATCCGTTCGCCGCGCCAGCGCCGTTTCCCCCGGGTGCCGCAGTGCCGCCGTTCCGCCCGTTCCACCACGGGGCCGGCGCCGGCGCCGCCCGCCGGAAGACCGGCAACCCGCCGATGACGTCCGGCAGGGCGCGCGGGTGCGGCTCCGACGCCATCACCCGCCCGGCGGCATTGACCGCGCCGAGCCGCTCGACCGCGACGCCCAGCACCTTGGAGAGATTCGCCGACACGAGGTCGGCCGCGACCGCCACATGCGGCGCGCTGGTCGCCATCGCCTCCGGCGGAACCGAGTAGCGGCCTTGTCGCGCCTCGGCATCGTCATAGGCCACGGCGACGTAATAGAGCCGCGTCGGCCGCGGCTCGACCGATACCATGTCGCGCAGGAACGCCCGCGGCAGCAGGTAGAAGCCGGTCTCGATCTCGATGGGCATGCCCTGGAAATCCTGCCGCGACGACCGGAAGTTCTTCGGGGTGCGCCGGTGGGCATTGGCCGGGTCGAAGAGCGTCGGGTCGGTCGCGACGATCACATCGAAGCTCCGGGCGCCCGGCGCCACCACCTGGAAGGAGAGCGAGGGGTCGGCCCGGCGCACCTCGGCGCGCGAGGGCGAGACCGTCACCTGTCGCGTCGGGGCGGCGGCAAAACCGGCGGCCATGCCGTGCCGGAAGGGGGGCTGCTGGGCGGTGAACGAGCGCTGTGGCAGCGGGATCATGCGGAGGGCCTCCGGTCGGGAGCGGCTCGGGCAGGTGCCTCGGCCTTGTCGATCATCCGGGCGATCAGGTCGGGCAGTTCGTCGAGCGCCTGAAATCCCAGCCGCTCGCGCTCCGCATCGCCGGCATCGAGCGCGCGCGGATCGGGCACCCGCTCGACCCAGCCGCGCCGCACTTCGGCCGCGCCTTCGATCTCGCGCACCTCCGTGCGGTAAACGACCACGAAGCGGTGTGTCTTTGCTGGACGTCCTCGGGACACGGGGGGCGATTCGCTGCCAGGCTGATGTCAGGACCCGCATCTTCGCCCCGGCCCCTCACGGGGAGGTCACCGCCCGGTCACAGGGCCATCACAAGGATCACGTCGCAAAAACAACCGCTTGCCCGAACGGCCGGGCTCGGGGGCTGCAGGGCGGGGTGGTCATGTGATCGGGGCCGCCGCCGGCGGGGCGGCGACGCGCGCCGTTCGGACTATTGCGGGATCAGCCGGGCGTGCCGCGGCGCAGATCGAGGCTGGTCTCCTCCAGCCAGTGCCGCGCGGTATTGATGTTGGCGAGCGCCATGTCGACCTTCTGCGCCGGGCTGCGGCTGGCGTCGCTGCGGCGGCGCGGGGCGGCCCCGAGATTGCCCGTGGCCTGCGGCGGCCGCCCCGGCACGGCGAGGATCGTCTCCTGGATGCGCCGGGTCTCGTCCATCGGCTCGACGCCGAGCTCCTCGCGCAGGATCTGCTCGCAGAGCGCATATTGCCGCATCGCGAGCGGGCGGTTGCCGTTGTGGAAATGGCACCGCATCACCGCGCGATGCACATGCTCCATCAGCGGGTCGAGCGCGAGAAGCGCGCGGCCGTGGCGCAGGCCCGCGCCCCAGTCCTGCCGCGCCATGGCGGCGGCCATCAGGAACTCCAGCGCCTCGATGTGCTGGGCGCGCAGGTTCTCGCGCCAGAGCAGGCACCAGTCGGAATAGACCGCCTCAAGCAGGTCGCCGCGATAGGCGGCGACGCCCGCCTCGACCTTGGCGATCGCGGCCGGTTCGGCCTGCGCCGGATCGACGGCGGCCACGACCGCCATCGCCGCGCTCAGCGCGCCGACGTCGACCGCGTGGTCGGGCTGGCCGACATAGCCGATGCGCGCATGGCTGCGCGGAAAGGCGCGCTGGGTGTCCATGCCCACGGCCTTCAGCGCCCGGGTGAGCCGCCAGATCTCGGTGTTGAGCGCGCTGCGGGCGCGCAATGCCGGCAGATGGCTCCAGAACTGCTCGGCGAGGCGCCCGCGATCGAAGCTGCGTCCGTCCTCGAGCACGAGAAAGGCGAAGAGCTCCGCGCCCCGGCGGGTCTGGAGATCGGCGCTCCGGCCATTCGCGGCGGAAACGTCGACGCGCCCGAAGAGGGAGATATGAATCATCGAGTCTACCCCCCGGCATTCGGCAGACTTCACGCAAATTCGACTATGGACGCGCTCCTGATGCCGCCACCATGAACCCAAAGTTGATTCGGGGCAATGTGCGCTCCGCGGCGCGAGCAGCCGAGCGCCGGCCGATCGATGCGGGCTGGCACCCCGTCTCAATAGGCGATCTTCGCCACCGCGCGCAGCTCGTCCGGCGTGGCCGAGCGGAGGCCGAAAAACTCCAGATAGGCCGGGATCTGCTCGAAGAGCATGTCCGTGCCGACCTGGAACGCGCAGCCCCGGGCGCGCGCGGCGGCGAGGAAGGGGGTGATCTCCTGCTTCATCACTACCTCGCCCACGAAGGCCGAGGGGTCGATGCGCTCCACCTCCACCGGCAGCGGATCGCCCTCGTTCATGCCGAGCGGCGTGGCGTTGACGACCATGTCGAAACCGGCCGGGTCCTTCGACCCCGTGCTGACCGCGAGGCCCGGATAATGCCGCCGCAGGCGCTCCGCGAGACCCTCCATCATCGGGCCGTGGCTGTCGTAGACGGCGAGCTCCGCCACCTCGGCCCTGGCCAGCGATGCCGCGATGGCCGAGCCGACGCCGCCCGAGCCTACGACCAGCGCCTTCGCCCCGGCAAGGCTCTGCCCCTTGCGCAGCGCGCCCCGCACGAAGCCCTCGCCATCGAACATATCGCCGACGAGCCTGCCATCGGGGTCCCGCCGGACTGCATTGCATGACCCGGCCACTTGCGCCGTGGTCCCGACCTCGTCGAGCAGCCCGACCGTCGTGACCTTGTGCGGCATGGTGACCAGCGCCCCGAGGATGTTCGACAGGCGGAAGAGCAGCTTCAGGAAATCCGGATAGGCATCGGAGGTGCAGCCCATGGGCACGACCACCGCATCGATGCCGTGCTTCTCGAAATAGGGGTTGAAGATCATCGGCGCCCGAAAGGATTCGGTCGGATGGCCGAGATGGGCGATCAGCTTCGTCTTGCCGGTGATCATGGCCAGGCCTCGCAGCTTGGGAGGGACGATCCTTGGTAGCGCGGCGGCCGCGGCGGCGGAAGTCCGATCGTGACCGTTGCCGCCTGCCGTCCCGCTCGGCCTTGCGGTGTCGCCGTGACATCACAGGCGAGCGGCGATATGCGCGGGGGACCGGTTTTGCTGCCCAAGACCGCCTTTCCGCCTGTAGATCCCAAGGCTAGCCATGACCGCGTTCGGAGCGAGGACCGAGATGACGGCACCGGAATGGGGGCCGACCGACATGCCGCGGCGCGCTCGCCCCGTCATCCGCGCCGCGGGCGCGGTGGCTGCGGCCCATCTGGAGAGATCGACAGCATGAAGACCATCTATGTGCTCAACGGCCCGAACCTGAACCTGCTCGGCAAGCGCCAGCCCGAGATCTACGGATCCGAGACGCTGGCGGATGTCGAGCGGCTTTGCGCCGGGGCCTGCGACGCGGGCTTCGGGATCCGCCTGCTGCAATCCAACCACGAGGGCCAGATCATCGACTGGATCCACGAGGCCCGCGAGACGAGCTGCGGCATCGTCATCAATCCGGGCGCCTTCACCCATACCTCGGTCGCGATCCTGGACGCGCTCAACGCCTACGAGCCGCCGGTGATCGAGGTCCATATCAGCCAGGTGCACAAGCGGGAGGCGTTCCGCCACCACTCCTATGTCTCGCTCCGCGCCGATGGCGTGATCGCCGGCCTCGGTCTTGCAGGCTATGTCGCCGGCGTGCGCCGCATCTGCCAGCTGGCCGGCGGCGCCGGCTGAGATGGCCACGGCCGTCCGCCTCGCCGTCGTCGGCGCCGGGCTGATCGGGCGACGGCATGCGGCGGCCGTCGCCACGGCCCCGGGCGCCGCGCTCGCCGGCATCGTCGACCCCGCGGAGGCCGGGACCACCGTGGCCCGGGACCACGGCGTGCCGCACCACCCCTCGCTGGAGGCGATGCTCGCTGCCGGTGGCGTCGACGGGGTCATCCTCGCCACGCCCAACGCGATGCACGAAGGCGGCGCGCTCGCCTGCATCGCCGCCGGGCTGCCGGTGCTGGTCGAGAAGCCCATCGCCACGGATGCCGCGGCCGGGCGCCGCATCGTCGAGGCCGGCGAGGCGGCCGGGGTCGTGGTCGCGGTCGGCCATCACCGGCGCCACAATCCGCTGATCGCCCGGGCGAAGTCGCTGATCGACGAGGGGCGGCTCGGCCGGATCGCCAGCGTTCACGGAACGACCTGGTTCATGAAGCCCGACGATTATTTCGAGACGGCCTGGCGCCGCCGCAGCGGGGCAGGGCCGGTCTATCTGAACCTGATCCATGACATCGACCTGCTGCAGCACCTGGTCGGACCGGTGAGCATGGTGCAGGCGATGGAATCGAACGCGATCCGGGGCAACGAGGTCGAGGAGACGGCGGTCGTCCTGCTGCGCTTCGCCTGCGGCGCGCTCGGAACCGTCAATGTCTGCGACAGCACGGTGGCCCCCTGGAGCTGGGAGCTGACCGCGCGCGAGAACCCCGCCTATCCGGCGACCCCGGAGGATTGCTACTGGATCGGCGGCACCGAGGGGGCGCTCGCGCTGCCCCATCTCGCCCTCTGGTGCAATCCCGGCCCCCGGTCGTGGTGGGAGCCGATCTCGGCCACGCATTTTCCCTTCGACTTCACCGATCCGCTGGTGGCGCAGGCCGGGCATTTCGCCGCCGTGATCCGGGGCGACTGCGCACCGCTGGTCTCGGGGCGGGACGGGCTGGCCGCCCTCGAGGTGATCGAGGCGGTGAAGCAGGCGGCCGCGAGCGGCGCGCCCGTCGCGGTGCGGGGCGGGACATGAAGGCCCGCGCCGTTCACCGGTGACCGCATCATGGCAGCGGTCCATGCCGTCGACGCCCACCCCGCCGGGCCGAGTGTCCCCAGCCCGATCCTCTACCGGCGCGAAGGCGGCACCTCTCGCCCCGCGGCGCGCGTCTCCGGTCAGGCGGAAGGCCCGCCTTGGTCCTGTGGGATTTTGCTGGATCGATCGGACTCAGCCGACCCGAACCGGCCATGACGTGGCGACCGCCTCGCGCCGGTTCGAAGCGTCCGCTCAATCCATGTTCTGAAAAACCGTGCAATAACAAACGACTAAGTGGCGTTTCATCGTGAAACGCCAGATTCGGGGCAGGGTCGGCGGCGGCGGGCCGGGTCGATCGGGCGGATTTCCCGTCAGGCGGCGAAGGCGGAAAGGTCGACCCGCCGGCGGAAGGCCTGGTCCTCCGCGTCGAAGAGATGGCAATCCCCCGCCCGCATCCCGATCTGCAGCGGCTGGTCGGCGACGACCGGCGTCTCGCCCGGCAGCAGGAGGCAGAAGGTGGTCGAGGCCCCGTCGCGCTGCGCATAGCCGATCGTCTGCTGGCCCAGCCGCTCGACCACCACCGGGGTGATCGTGAGCCCCAGATCGCCCTCGCCGACCCGGACATGCTCGGGGCGGATCCCTAGGCGCAGCTTCTGGCCAGGCTTCGCCGCGCCGGGCTCCACCGGGACCACCGCACGCTGGCCCTCCATCTCGACCGTCACCCCCTCCGGCCCGGTGCCGACGCAGGTCACGGGCAGGAGGTTCATCTTCGGGTTGCCGATGAACTGCGCCACGAAGACGTTCTGCGGCTCGTGGTAGAGCTCCATCGGCGTGCCGACCTGGGCGATGTGGCCGGCGTTCAGGACCACGATCCGGTCGGCCATGGTCATCGCCTCGACCTGGTCGTGGGTGACGTAGATCATCGTGGCGCCGAGCTGCTTGTGCAGGCGCGTGAGCTCGATGCGCATGTCTGCCCGCAGCGCCGCGTCGAGGTTGGAGAGCGGCTCGTCGAAGAGGAAGATCTTCGGCTCGCGCACGATAGCCCGGCCGATGGCGACACGCTGCCGCTGCCCGCCCGAGAGCATGCCCGGCTTCTGCTGCAGGCGCTGGTCCAGGTGCAGGATGCGCGCGGCATGCTCCACCTTGTTGCGGATGGTGTCCTCGTTCGCCTTCTCCACCCGGAGCGGGAAGGCGATGTTCTCGTAGACGCTCATATGCGGATAGAGCGCGTAGCTCTGGAAAACCATGGCGATGCCGCGCTTCACCGGCGGCAGGTCGTTCACGCGCGCGCCGTCGATCTTGATGTCGCCGGAGGTCGTGTGCTCGAGGCCCGCGATCATGCGCAGGAGCGTCGACTTTCCGCAGCCGGAGGGGCCGACGAAGACGACGAACTCGCCCTCGCTCACGTCGAGCGACACCCGCTTCACCACCTCGATGTGGCCGAAGCTCTTGACGATGTCGCGCAGGGCAAGTTCACCCACGGGGGCACTCCTTCGTGTCTGTCGGTGGGAACCCGCGGCACCGGCGGCGCCGCGGGAAAGAGCGGGGTGCTACTTGTATTCCTCGATCTCCGCCGAGGCCTTGTCGAGCGCGGCCTGGGGCTCGGCGTCGCCGGTGACGACCGACTGCACCATGGCGATCATGGCGTTCTGGAAGCCCTTGTAGTCGGTGAAGAGCGGCTCCGGCCCGCCGAATTCGATGCCGTCGATGAACGGCTGCCAGTAGGGCTTCTCGGCCACCATCTTGTCGACCGCCGCCGACGGCCTGAGCGGCGTGAGCCCGGCGAGACCGGAATTCTCGTACTGCTCCTGGACCTCCGGCGAGGTGATGTACTTGGCGAACTCGATCGCCTTGTCCTCGACTCCGGAATCGGCGAAGACCGCGAGGCTGTCGGTGATGAGCAGCGTCCCCGGACCCTGGGCCGAGGGGCCGAGCGGCAGCGGCGCGACGCCGTAGTTCATCCCCGCCTCGTCGGCGCGGAAGGCGGCGCCCACCGCGGCCTGGATCATCGCCACCTTGCCGTCGAGCCAGATGGCGCGGACCTCGTTCTGCTCGTAGGCGGTCGGGCCCTCTTCTGACACCGGCACCATCGACTTGTAGCCCTCGAGCGCCGCCAGCACCTCAGGGCTGTTCATCACGATGTTGCCGTCGGCATCGATGATCTGGCCGTTGTTGGTGTAAACCCAGTGCAGGAACTGGTGCATGGTGTTGTCGAAGGTCTTGGCCGAGAGCCCGAAGCCGGGGATGCCGGTCTTCTCCGTGATGATCTTGGCCATCTCGAGCTCTTCGGCCCAAGTCTTCGGCGGCACGTCGGGATCGAGGCCGGCCTGCTCGAAGAGGTCCTTGTTCCAGTAGAGCGCCTTGGTCGAGAAGGCGATCGGCACGCCCCACTGGGTGCCGTCGGAGGTCACCGTCTCGACGATGCCGGGATAGTAGGCGGCCTTCTCCTCGTCGGTCATCGGGATCTCGACGACGAGCCCGTTGGCCGAGAATTCCTTCAGTGTGCGCGAGCCGACATAGGCGAGCGCGGGCGGGCTGCCTGCGGCGGCGAGCGTCGTCGCCTTGTCCTGACACTGTGCCCAGCCGACGAGCTCGGGCTCCACCTTCCAGCCCTCGTTGGCGGCCTCCCACTCGGCGATGTACTTGATGTGCACCGGGTCGAGCGTGTCGCCACAGTAGATCCAGGAGATCACCTGGTCCTGAGCGAGGCCCGGCAGGGTGGTGCTGGCGAGCAGTGCCGCGGCGCCCACGAGGCTTCTGATGGGTTGGGTCAATTTCGTCTCCCTCTCTGTTGGATCGTCATTGTTTCACGGCACCGGCGGTCAGCCCGCCGACAAGGTAGCGCTGCAGGAAGAAGATCACGATCAGGGCCGGTGCGATGCCCACGAAGGACGCGGCCATCAGCTCGTTCCAGACCACCTCCTGCCTGCCGAAGAAGGCGAAGAGCCCGACCGGCAGCGGCATGAACTCGGTCTTGGAGTTGAAGGTCAGCGCGAAGATGAACTGCTGGGCGTAGGCGCCGATGAAGGTGGTGATGGCGACCACGATGATTCCCGGCATGGCGATGGGCAGGATCACCCGCCTCAGTGTGTAGAGATAGCCCGCGCCGTCCATGTAGGCGGCCTCGTGAAGCTCCTTCGGGATGCGGATCATGTAGGTGCGCAGGAGCCAGATCGCCGAGGGGATGAGGAAGGCCACGCCCGGCACGATCATCGCGGCGTAGGTGTTCAGGATCCCGAGGCTGCGCATCAGCCGGAAGAGCGGGATGATGAGAACGGCGCCCGAGAACATGTTGACGGCAAGAAAGCCGCCGAGCACCAGGCCTGCGCCCTTGAAGTCGAAGCGGGCGAAGGCATAGGCCGCCGGCACCACCACCAGCAGGACGATGATCGTCGCGACCGAGGAGATGAAGATGCTGTTGAAGATGAAGCGCGCGAAGCCCGGCACGCTCTCCCACATCGAGACATAGGCGGCGAAGGAGGCGTTTTCCGGGAAGAAGCGATAGGGCGAGGAGAAGAGCTGCGACAGCGGCTTGAGCGAGACGAGGAAGCCCTCGATGAAGGGTGAGAGCAGGAAGAACAGGAAGACGAACACCCCCGCATAGATCGCCACGAGCTCGTGCCAGGCATAGCGGTCGATGAGCGCCGTGGCGTCGGCCCGGCTGACCTTGGCGGCCGGCCTGGGGGCCTCCTCGGCCGCGGCGGTGACGCCAGGGGGCGGGCCGTCGGTTGCGTTGTCGGTCGTGCTCATTTTGCCGCCTCCGGCTGGAGCCTCCGGGTCACCCGGAAATAGGCGAGCGAGAAGAGGCTGAGGAAAATGCAGATCACCACCGCCCTGGCCGCCCCTTCGCCGTATTTCCGCGAGCCGATGGCGGTGTGGTAGGTGTCGATGATCATGGTGGTGGTCGCCCCGTTGGGCCCGCCCTGGGTCAGGATCCAGATGATGTCGAAGCTGTTGAACGTGGCGATCAGCGACAGCATCGACATGGTGATGATCGCCGGGACCATCATCGGCAGGGTGATGCGCCGGAACCGGTACCAGCGCCCCGCGCCATCGGTCCAGGCGGCCTCGTAGAGGTCCTTGGGGATCGCCTGGATCGCGGCGAGGAAGTAGATCGTCACCAGTGGAACGCCGATCCAGACATCGGTGACGATCGTCGCCCAGAAGGCGGTGTTGCCATAGGCGAGCCAGGCCACCGGGCCGTCCACGATCCCGAAGCGCTGCAGGAGGCCCGAGATCATCCCGAACTGGCCGTTGTACATCCAGCCCCACATGAAGATGCCGATGGCCATCGGCACGATCCAGGGCGGCATGATCAGGATGCGGAAGAGGTGCCGCCCCGGCACCGCGGCGTTGAGCAGCACCGCCCCGCACGTCCCGATGATCATCTTCAGCGCCACCGAGAAGAAGGTCCAGATGAAGGTCCGCACGATGACGGTGGCGAAGGTCGCGTTGAAGATCTTCTCGTAGTTCGCCGAGCCGACCCAGTTCGTCGTCTTCCTGAGAGAGGCGTCGGTGAAGGAGAGGATCACCGTCTGCACCAGCGGCCAGGCGACGATGGCCAGCACGTAGAGGAGGGCGGGGGCGAGGAAGGCCCAGGCGATGAGGGTGGTGCGCTCGGCCCGCATCACGCGGCCCTCGCCGAAAGCGCGCTGTCGAACCGGTCCCAGATGGGCCGGAGGTCGACCACCTGCCGCGACCTGCGCGCCTCGTCCAGGCCGAGCGCGAGGATGCCCGCCTCCAGCGCGTCGAGCGGCGAGACCGGCAATGGCCCGCCGCGCATCACATGCGCCACCACTTCCTCGGCCAGCTTCTCGTCGGCGCCGTAATGCTGCGAGAGCTCGGTCGCCGCGTATTCCTTGTGGATCACCCGCGACTCGGTCAGCACGTCATGCACGTCGAACACTCCCCGGATGAAGTCGCCCTCCGCCTGTCCGCGCGTGCCGAAGATGGCGAAGCGGCGGAACTGATCGGGCACGTTCAGGTTGGTGTGGAAGTTCATTCCCACCCCGTTGGCATATTCTATGATCGCGACCTGGTAGTCGATGATGTCCCCGTCGGTGTCGAAGACCCGGTCCGAGCCGTTCCATCCCGACGGCTTGCGGTGAAACAGTTCCATGTCGTTCACCCCCTCGCGCCGCGGGTCGTTCTCGGGGATGAAGGTCTTGCGCCCGCCGAAGCTCGCCACCCGCTCCGGCCGCGCCCCGATCACCGAATTGTAGAGGTCGAGATCGTGGCAGCATTTCTCGAGCATGAAGCTGCCCGACCATTTCTCGTAGCGCCGCCAGTCGCGCATGAAGAAGGCACCGTGATAGGGGAAGATATGCTCGGCCGCCTCGACCGAGACGATCTTGCCCAGCCGTCCCTCCGCCTGTGCCGCCTTGAGGTCGCGGTACATCGGCGCATAGCGCAGCACCAGCCCCACCAGCAGCCGCTCGTGCCCGTGCAAAGCGAGCAGCCGCGCCAGCGCGTAGCTCTGCTCGATGGACGCGACGATCGGCTTCTCGGAGAAGACCTTGAGCCCGGCTTCCAGCCCGATGCGGATGTGCTCCAGGTGCATGTGGTTGGGCGAACCGACCATCAGCAGGTCGAAGCGCTCGCCCGCGATCAGTTCCTCGGGTGTGGCGTATTGCCGGCCGGGCGAGATCCCGTTCTTCGTCAGCTCGGCCAGGCCGGCCGGAGCGGGGTCCATGTAGCCCACGATCTCGAATTCGGGATCGATGGCATTGAACACATAGCCGAGATAGCCCAGCCGGAAACCCAGTCCTATGATGGCGACCCTCATGAGCACCGCCCCCGCGTAGCGCCTGTGCGCGGTATTGTTGGCCGGGGAGGCAGCGATCCGTCAACCCGTTTCCTCGTCGCATCGTCTCTCATGGAATCGGTCATCACCTTTGTCTCCACAGAGGGCGAAAGCTCCGCCATCACAGCGATGCGAAGCCGAGCCAGGCGGCGCCCACCAGCCCCGGCTCCACCCGGCATTCTGCGCGCAGGACGAGCGGCCGGTCGAACCGGCGCAAAGTCAGCGGCCGCACCGCGGCATCCAGCGCCGCGACGAGGGTCGCGCTGCCACCGAGGCCGCCGCCGACCGGAATGATGTCGGCCGCGGTGGTATTGACCAGCATCGCCAGCGGCGCGGCGGCGATCTCGAGCCAGATCGCGACGGTGCGCGCCGGCTCGGGCTCGCCGGCCTCCCAGCCTGCGACGATGGCGAGGCTCGTGGCCTCCTTGCCGTGCAGGTGCCGATAGAGCGCCTCCATCCCGCGCGCGGAAACGGTGGCGTCGAGGCAGCCCGAGAGGCCGCAGCCGCAGCGAAAGCGCGGGATCTCCACCGGCGGCGTTCCGGCGAGCCGCGCCGCCACCGGGCCGTGTCCCCATTCGCCGGCGAAGCCGCCCTCGGCGTTGATCAGTCGACCGTCGATGACGAGGCCGCCGCCGACCCCGGTCCCGAGGATGATGCCCAGGACCACGCGATGACCCCGCCCGGCCCCCACCGCCATCTCGGCCAGCGCGAAGCAATCGGCGTCGTTCGCGAGGGCGACGGGCAGGCCCAGAGCCGCCTCCAGCCTTTCGCGCACCGGAATCCCGCTGATGCAGGGGACGTTCGCCACCACGCCGAGACCGCTGCCCGGCTCGATGATGCCGGGAATCGCCGCCGCCAGCGCGCGCGGCGGCGCCGGACAATCGGCGATTGCGCGGGCCAGCACGCCCACGAAGGCGTCGAAGTCGCGCCCCGGGGTCGGCACGCGCTCCAGCACGTCGATGTCCCCGACGGCACGGGCGTAGCCGCCCTTCATCGTGGTGCCGCCGATGTCGAAGCAGACGATCACCGCCGCGCTACCAGACGGTGCCGCGCGCGGCCACCTCCTCCACGCGCGTCACCACCCCGCCGCGGTGGAACACCATGCGGTCGAACAGGTTCGTCACCACACAGGTGTGGTTCGGCACGATCCTCACCATCTCGCCCACCTCCGGCAGCCTGCCCTCGCAGCCGGAGAGGTCCACCACGCCGTGCTCCTCCGACAGGCCGACGATCCGCGCGCCGGGCAGGCCCTCGATCTCGCCATGGTCGGGAAAGCCGAGCAGGTCGGAGGTCAGCGCCTTCGAGCCCGCGTCGATCACCGCGCGCGTCGCGGTCGGCCGCGAGACGACGGTGGCAAGGACGTGCATCGCGAGGTCCGCGGGCGTGCAATGGCCGGCGCGCACCATCGAGCGGTCGTTGTAGACATAGGTTCCCGCCCGGAACTCGGTCGCCGAGGGCACGAGATGGGCGGAGAAGAAATCCGGGCTCCCGCCGTTTGAGCGCACGGGGCAGTCGATCCCCTCCGCCGCGAGCAGCGCGACCGTCTCGGAGAAGAACGCCTCCACCCGCGCGGCACCGCCGATCGGCGGGTAAGGGAAGACACCCCCCAAACTGAGGCCCCGCGCCCCCGC
>NZ_DAIUBO010000045.1:0-20834 GCF_036846665.1 Amaricoccus sp.
ATCACGATATGGTTTATGCTACGTGGCTGATCATCCACCTAGCTGTTCTGCCTTTGGCCCGGCGCTGGGGCGAGATCGAGGAGACCTTCGTTCGAGTGACTGGCCTTGCAACTCCCGACGGTGACAGTTCTTGAAATCGGTGGTTTCTGAGAGCTGTGCCAACCCATCTCTCGGGCGGCTGAACATCATTGGGAAGCGCTCTCGGAACTATCTTTCGAAATCATGTCACTCGCTCGGATTACATGCACGAGTTTTGACAAGTCATCCAAACCAGACGTTCGCCGCACACTGACCAAGGTGCAAGTTGGGCTTGAACCTAAAGTCTGCGGCATTGAGCATGAATGTCCGGTCATACGCAGTAGCCGCGTGATGCGCATATCGAGAAAAAGCGGCGCTCACGCGCCGCCCTCGTGCTTCAGGACCGGAATGCCCAGCTTGCGGGCCTTGTCGGCAAGGTTCTCTTGGATCCCGGTGCCGGGGAAGACCAGCACCCCGATCGGCAGGACGTCCAGCATCGCATCGTTGCGCTTGAACGGGGCCGAACGGCCGTGCTTGGTCCAGTCGGGACGAAAGGCGACTTGCGGCACCTTGCGGTGATCGGCCCAGCGGGAGGCAATGAGTTCCGCGCCTTTCGGTGAGCCGCCATGCAGCAGCAGCATGTCCGGGTGCTTGGCATGGACTCGGTCGAGCCGCGCCCAGATCAGGCGGTGATCGTTGAACTCCGCGCCGCCGGTAACGGCCACCTTGGGACCCTCAGGCAGAAGCAACTGCGCCTCGGCCCGGCGGCGGGCGGTGAGGAAGTCCCGGCTGTCGATCACCGCGGCGGTCAGGTTGCGATGGCTGACGCGTGAGCCGGTCCGGGGATGCCAGGGCTTGCCGAGGTGATGCTCGAAGCCCTCGGCGGCAAGGTCGCGGAAAAGCTCCAGCGCGGTGCGCCTTTCGACCATGCTCTGCCCCTCAGCCACGAGGCGTTCGAGTTCGAGGGATTTAACCTCTGAGCCATCCTGTTCCCGCTGAAGGCGGCGCTGCGCCTGTTCGTTGTCGTCGAGCTGCCGCTCGGCCCGCGCCAGCGCGCGGTGGAATAGGTTGACCGCGCCCCAGAGCAGTTCGTCGAGATCGGGTTCGAGGCGCGTATCACCCAGCGTCGCGACAAGGGCATCGAGGATATCGGCGACGGCACCAGCGATCTGGCTGCCCTCGGGCAAGGGACGCGGGTCGGGTTCATCCTCGTAGGGGCGCCAGCCGTAGAGCTGGAGTTCGGTCAGGACATGGGCGGTCGAGGACGTGCTATGCTGCGGTTCATGGGCATCGGTTTCGGGATCATGGGTCATGTGCGGGGTCCTTCCTCGGGGGAGCCGCGCGCCACACGCGGCCTTCGTGGCAGGAACGCGCCCACGGGCGGCACGGCCGGGCAGCTCGAGCCTTTCGCGAGGGCCTTGATGGCCAAGCCCGGCTATTTTGCCTCGCGATGCAAAGCGCCCCAACGGGGCGCGGCGGAAAATAGCCGGAGCGCGGCCATTGCCGGGCCGTGACGCTTGTGGGCCTCCTGCCCTCCGAGAAGGCCGTGCGAGCCGGCCATTCCCGTGGATGGGACCCGCGCGGGATCCCCTCCGAAAGCGATGCCGCGAGCCGTGCAGCGCCAGCCGGATTGCCGCCCTGTCACACTGGCACGAACCGCGCGGCGTCCTCGGTGTGGAGATGAAGCCGCAACCGCGCTTGCAAGGCCTCCAGCCCATAGCGCCGAAGATCGTCGTTGAAGTCGCCCAATCGCGGCGTGAGGGTCATCGCCTCGATCCCCGCCTCGGCTGCGCGCGCCTTCAGTCGATCCCTTGCCGCCGCGCCCGCCGGATCACGGTCGCGCAACACGTAGAGCCGCCGCAGGCAAGCGGGGAACCGGATGACGGCCAGGTGTCCCGACGACAGCGCCGCGAGGGCGGGCATTTCGGGCAGGGCCGAGCGCACGGAAAGAACCGTCTCGATCCCCTCGCCCGCGATGAGCACGTCACTGGGCGTGCCGAACCGTACCCCGTTCCCCAGCAAAGCCCCCATCGCACGCCGCGGCGTGCCGATATCGGCCTTGGCGCTCCCGTCCGGGCGCAGCCAGGTGCGGTGGGTCCCGGTCTGGCGGCCCTCGAGATCGGTGATGGCAGCGAGCATGGCCGGAAGCCGCGCGACCGGCCCGCCGCCTTCGGGTCGATAGAAACAGGCGGGATGGAACCGCAGGCTTGGCATTTGGTCAATCGCTCTGATGCCACGCCCGCGCAGATAGTTTTCGACCGGAGTGCCGTAGATCGACACGCCCATTGCGAACAGGCGTCGTGCCGCTTCCTGGGATCCGGTAGCAGCCGGTGGCGGTGAATTTGGAGAATGCTGTCGGGGTGGATCAGGCAAGGGCAGGCTCAAAAAGCGTCGGGCCTCATCGGCAACATCCTTGAAGTCGACCAAGCCGCAGCTTTCGCGGATGACATCGAGCAGATCGCCGTGCTCCCCCGTGGCTGCGTCGGTCCATTTTCCGGCCGCACGGGTGCCGGACAGAGGCCCGGACAGTCGAACGAACATCGACCGCCCCGGGTTGTTCTGAACGTCGCCCACCAGCCAGTAGTGACCCTGCTTCCGGCCGTTCGACAGATAGTGGCGGCACGCCGCTTCGGCATTCTGGGCAAGCTGGCGCGAAAGCTCGATGGCGGGGCTCGTCATGGCGGTCTCCAAGAGGTTTTGACGCAATCAGGGGCCCGCCATGACTGACGGGCCCCTGACTTTGGACCTTTGGGGAAGGCCCCGTGCTGCTCGAAGGTCACTCGGCGGCGGTGCGTGCGAAGGCGTCCTCGGCGACGGGATCATCTTCCTCGATCGGGTCGGAATCTCCGATAGCCGGTTCGCCGCCATCTTCCGCCGATTGCGCTTCGCTGCTGTCGGGATCGTCTTCCGAAGCGTCATCGTCGGTGCGTTCGGCCTCGTCGATCAGCTCGATCTCCGGTGCGTCCGCTTCCGGCAGCGGCGGCGTGCGCAACGGTTCGGGCAGCCAGCGGGTGCCCACGAGCAGGTCCTCGGCCGCGGTCACCATCTCAGCCTTCTTCAGCCCGGCAATCCGGTCAGCGGCGTCCTCATCTTTCGCCTCGCGCACGGCCTCGAGGATGCGCGCCTTGGTCACACGGCCGAGGTAGCTGTCACCCGTGGCCGTCCAGCCCGCCTTGGCCATGTCGAGCCCGACGGTCCCGGCCAGCACATCCGCATGCGCGATGGCGCGGGGACGGCGCTGGTAGGGGTCGTGGACCGCATTCACGCTCATCGCCACGCAATGGGCGAAGAGCGCTTCGCGGCTGCAACTGTCGAACTCGGTCAGGGCCTCCCAGAGGTCCTCGGGCGCTTTTGGCAGGTTGAGCGTCCAGGTCTCGTGACGCTGCTCGATGGCCTGCGCGTAGGCCGTGTCGCCGAGGCCCGGCACCTGCGATCCGAAGGCGGCGTTGCGCGGTTCGATCTCGACGCAGCTGTCGACGGCGTAGCGATAGAAGAGCCGCAGGACAATCGCGTGTAGCGCCGCGAGGAAGGCGACCTGTGGGTCCTGAGCCAGCGCATTGCGCAGCGCGAGGGTGCGATGGGCCGTCAGTTCCATGACGAGACGGTCGGAAAGCGGCTTGAGGCCGTCATCCTCTTCCTCCTCGTCCGTCGTAGACGCGACGGTGTCATCGGTGCCCTCGACCGGGGCAGCTTCCGATTTGATCTCGCCGGTGTCCTCCACCTCCTCGACCGGCTCATCCTCGGGTCGCACATAGCCACGCTCGACGCGCAGCCGCCCGGAGCTGTCGATGCTGACGAAGGCCCCGGCCAGCGCAAGGTCTTCGGCCTCGTACCGGAACGGCCGCGCCTCGAGGGCCTCCATCGCCTCCTCGATCTCGCCCAACCGGGTATCGACGTCGTCGGGCAGCTCGTCGGCTTCCGCATGCTCGGCCTCGAGCGCGTCGTATTCGGCCTTCAGCGCCTGGTAGCTGGCGGCTTCTTCGTCGCTCATCGGCACCGCCTCGCCATGAACCCGGCGCATCCCGAAGGTATGGCCATAGGGGAACGCGGTGTCGACCTCGACCCATTTCCAGCCCTCGGCCCGGATGACTTCGGCTTGCTCGGCCAGCTTCTCGCGCACCATGACGTCGAGAAGGGCGGCGTCCTGCAACCAGCCGCCGTCGTCCTGCTGGAACAGATCGCGCAGGATTTCGCCCCCGGCCTCGACGTAATCGTCCAGCCCGACGAACTGCGCCCGCTTGTCCGAGGCCCGCACCGCACCCTCGGTCAGCATGCGGCGGATCTCGTAGGGCTGCCGCGAATAGTGCCGCTGCAGCGCCTCCCAGACCTGTTCCTGCCGCGCGTGATCGGGACCCACCGTGAAGGCCATTAGTTGGTCGAGGGTCATCTCCTCCTCGGCATAGGCATCGAGCAGCGACGGCGCGACCGCGGCGAGCTTCAGACGCTGTTTGACCACGCTGGCCGAGACGAAGAAGGCGGCCGCGATCTCCTCCTCGGTGCGACCCTTCTCGCGCATCGCCTGGAAGGCGCGGAACTGGTCGAGCGGATGCAGGGGTGCCCGCTGGACGTTCTCGGCCAGGCTGTCTTCTTCAGCGAGCCCATCGGTGCGGACGATGCAGGGAACCAGCGCGGTCTTGTTCATGCGCTTCTGCTTCACGAGCAGTTCCAGCGCGCGAAACCGCCGCCCGCCGGCGGGGATCGTGTACATGCCGGTCTCGGCTCCGCTGTCGTCCAGAACGGGCCGCACGGTGATGGAGCTGAGCAGCGTCCGCCGGGCGATGTCCTCGGCCAGCTCCTCGATCGACACACCCGCCTTGACGTGGCGCACGTTCGACTGGCTGAGCATCAGCTTGTTGAAGGGAATGTCGCGCGAGGCGCTGAGGGTGATTTTCTGTTGCTTGGTCATCGGGATATCTCCGCGACGGGCCAGCCGGGAGCCACTCTCCCGACCTCCAAACCCGTCACGGGAAACCCGGCCCACCTCTACCTCTGGAAACTGAGCACGGTAGATAGCCGCCCACGCCAGCATCGAATTCCGACGCAGAAAAACATCCTTCCTGTGCGAGGCAGGCATACGACTGGTGGTGCATTACTCGGCAGATGTCCAAATCGGCTCATCGCCCATCAAGCCAAATTATGCCTTGTGTTCACCGTTCCTCCACAACCGAAACTTCGAGCCCGGAGGTGTTGACGCAGAAGCATGTCTGTGTGCGTCAGCGGTTGATTCACCTTCGAGCAATAATTTGATTAGGTACGTCTGAACGAACTGCGCCGAAACGCCACCATGTACTGCGTTGAAGGGCGCGACCATGCTCTTGCACATCGGGCTAGTTGAAAACGGACGAGCAAAAGTATTGCGCCCCAAATAGCAACAGAGGAATGCGAAGTCCCAAGGCGTAGGATTGTGTTGCTCGAATATCTCAACAAGCCGAGCAACGGGGATATCGCCCGTCGCCCCGCAAAGCGCCGCATCTGTCGAACCATGCCCGAGAACAACAATATGCTCATACGCAGAAAGCTGCTGAGTCTGGCAAACCAAGTTCAACTCTGCATCAGTCCGCAACTTCAAAAATCGCACAAAGGAATCATCCCCAAAAAGAAGCCGACAATACTGCAATACCGTTTTCGCCAACGGATCGAGCAAAGTGCTCTCCGAATGGAAATCATCAAAAGCAATTATTGCGACGCCGACTCGATGATGCATGAATTTTGTCGATACGAGCTCGCTATTCGTACCATCGGGCAACCTAACACGCCGCTTGCGTCCTTCCCGCGCTACGACCTCAGTTCTGTAAAATGCTTGCGTTTGATCATTTACTGCATCTAAGCGGCTGCGACACACGTAGACATGGTCACCAACATTAACGTTTGTCGCCACGGTTTTTCTCCTAGCAGAACGGCTTGAGGTCTGGTCATTGGCAGTCAGGCGTAGGCGTTGAGCCAGTTGCAGTAACGAACGTCGGCAAGTTCTCTGATTTCGGACGTTCCAGCAAGTATTCGTCCAATGAACGACCTTCGGACAATTCAAAAGCGCAATGACAGTTCTGAGTCTCAGTGCCGGCCCGTGTAGGCCGTCACTCGATAGAGTGACTAGACCACCTTCTCCAACAACCCCTTGGCTTTCCCCTCCATCACCAGCCGCGCATCCTGCTGCGGCTTCGACCGGGCGACGGCGGTGATCCCCTGCACGAAGTCGAAGACGCTCTCTGGCGGACGGCCTTCCTCGGCCAGGACCGTCTCGACGATCCGTCCCGTCTCCGCCTTCGAGAATCCGCGTTTGCGCAGGAAGTCCTGGCGGTCATCGTCCGACCGCGCGACGATCTTCTCCCGCGCCGCGCGGATGCCGTCGATGAAGGGCGCGGGCGAGGACTCTGCGAAGCGGCTGAGCGCCGGTGCGGCCTCGTGGGCGAAGCGAGAGGCAGCGTATTTCGAGTGCCGGATCGTGATCTCCTGGAAGTCCTCGACGCCCCAGAGATTGCGGTTCTGGCAGACCGCGCGCAGGTAGAAGCTGGCGATGCCCAGCGTCTTGGCGCCGACCTCCGAGTTCCAGCAATAAAACCCCCGGAAGTACAGGTCGGGTGTACCGTCGGGCAGCAGCCCCGCCTCGATCGGGTTGAGGTCGTCGACGAGGAACAGGAACACGTCGCGGTCCGAGGCATAGAGCGTCGTCGTCTCCTTCGTCACGTCCACGCGCGGATTATAGATGCCGGTGGACCAGTCGAGCATCCCCGGCACCTTCCAGCGCGTGTCGCCGGTGCCATTGCCAGCGATGCGCTGAACGGCGGTGACCAGTTCGTGGTCGTAGATACGGCCATAGTCCGGGCCGGTCACGGCGCGCAGCTCCGTGCGACCATCCACGACCTCCATCGTCTTGATTTGCTCGGCACGGTGGTTGGTTAGGCCGTATTGCAGGTTGATGCCCGCCAGCGGCGCGGGCAGTTGCCGCAGATAGGCCGCGGGGGCGCCAACGAGGCTCGAGAGCTGGCCGAAGGACCAATGCGTCGGCGCGACGGGTTCATCCGTGCCCGGCAGGACAAGGCCGAGATTTTCCGGGTCGTCGCGATGCGCTTCGACCCGGATCGCCGCACTTTCCACCGTGCGCGTCCGGCTCCGCTCCGCCCGGCCCTTGACCGATGCGAAGAGGTCGTCGAGCGACAGGAACCGTTCGTCATCCGGCCGCGCGAACCACTCCGACGACACGCGATCCACGTTTTCGCCCCGCGAAACATCCACCTTGTAGCCGCCGCTGATTTTACGCCCGGCATCGATAATTTCGGTGTTCATTGGAAAACCTCCGCGACGGGCGCCGGAGGCCTCTCCTCCAGCCCTTAACCCGTCACGGCACCCCTCCCAGTCTCTTGCTCTCTCGCTTGGCCAGTGGCGGCTTCCAGCGCCTTAGTGACACCTGCGTTGCGCGATTCGGGCGGCCTATGGCAGACTTCTTTCAGGCAACGGTCTTCGGTCGCCGCCACAGCGAAGGACCCCGAAATGGTGAGAAATCGCATAGAACAGCGCAGTATCTCCGGTTTCCGGGCCGCCGATTTGCGCGACGCCAAAGCAGCCATCTATACGCCAAGCTACGAAAATGTTCGCTCATCCCACCTTCAACCCTCTATTATGCATAGGCTTTTTCCTTCGTACGCGCGCCACCATCTGGCAGGCTGGCGACTATGGAATGGGACCAAAAACATAGGCCAGGGGCTGGCGCGTCAACAGACGCCCAAATCTCATCTCGGGGTGGCGGAGCGACTGCGAACAAAATCGCGCGCCTCGCTTCTACTGGCGATGATCCGCGGCTGGTTAACCTTGTTCGCTTGTTGGCACGGCAGGCGGCGAGAGATTTCATTGAGACAGAGAACAGGCGGCATGCACGGGCTCGCCTCCGCGATTAAGGGGGCTATCGCATGAAAGCAGCGCTTTACGCTCGGTATTCATCTGACAACCAACGTGATGCGTCGATCGAAGACCAGCTGCGCATCTGCCGTGCACGCGCGGAGCGGGAAGGCTGGACGATTATCGACAGCTACACGGATCGCGCGATTTCCGGAGCATCCTTGCTTCGGCCCGGCGTCCAGGAACTGATCTCGGATGCGCTGAAGGGCCGTTTTGAGGTCATCCTCGCGGAGTCGCTGGATCGTCTCTCTCGGGACCAGGAGGACATCGCCGGGCTCTACAAGCGGATGCGCTTTGCAGGCGTGAGTATCGTGACGCTGTCCGAAGGTGAGGTCAGCGAATTGCACATCGGTCTCAAGGGAACGATGGGCGCACTCTTCCTAAAGGATCTAGCCGACAAGACCCGGCGCGGCCTTCGCGGGCGTGTCGAGCAGGGACGCTCCGGTGGTGGACTCTGTTATGGGTATGATGTCGTTCGCACGACCGATCCGGACGATCGGGGCGAGCGGGAGATCAACCCAGCTGAAGCAAACGTCGTTCGGCGCATCTTCCGGGAATACTTGTCCGGACAATCGTCGCGGACGATAGCGATGACCTTGAACCGGGAGGGCATTTCCGGACCGCAGGGCAAGGAGTGGGGGCCCTCCACGATTCACGGCAACCCGAAACGAGGGACAGGGATTCTCAACAATGAGCTCTACATCGGTAGGCTCGTCTGGAACCGTCTGCGATACATGAAGGATCCAGACACCGGTAAGCGCGTCTCCCGCCCGAACCCGGAAAGTGAGTGGGTGGTCCAACAGGTCCCGGACCTTCGGATTGTGGACCAAGATCTTTGGGACGCGGTGAAAAAAAGGCAAATGAGCCTTTCGTTCGATACGTCGTCGGCCGGCAATAATCCGATGAATGATAGACGACGCCCGAAGCACCTTTTCGCCAGCCTCATCAAGTGCGGGTGCTGTGGTGGTGGGTACTCCCTGATCTCGAAAGACCTGCTTGGCTGCGCAGCGTCACGGAACAAGGGCACATGCGATAACCGTCTGAACATCCGTCGGGATGCCTTGGAGGCGTCGATCTTGAATGGCCTTCGGAAGCATCTCATGTCGCCAGAGCTCTTCAATGAATTCTGTGCCGAGTTCACGCGCGAGGTAAATCGGCTCCGGATCGAGCGCGGAGCCGACCTGGCTGGCTGGAGGAGCGAACTTGAGAAGGTTGACCGAGAGCTCGACAAGATGGTCGACGCCATTCTTCAAGGCTTCCCGCCGGCGAAACTCAAAGACAAGGCCGAGAAGCTGGAGGCGAGAAAGGCGGAGTTGACTGAGCTTCTGGACAATGCCGACGAGCCGCCGCCGTTGCTGCACCCGAACATGGCACGTATGTACCAGGATCGGATCGCGAAGCTCTGCGAGAACCTGCAATTGGAGGAAGATCGAGGCGCCGCCGTCGACGTGCTTCGATCACTGGTCGATGAAATCAGCCTCGTGCCTGAGAACGGCGAACTCTCCATCGTCCTGCGCGGCGACTTGGGCGCGATCCTGCGCTTTGCGGCTGGAAAGCAAAACCCCGACTTCCTTTCGGAGGCCGAGGCTTTGGACAACCTGCTTTCGCAGAAATCGTTGGTTGCGGGAGGGCGCAGCAGACGATCCCGGCACCCTAGTCCCACAAAAGCAAAAACCTTCGCGGCAGGACCGGCGGAGGCATCGCAAGTATCGTTGGTTGCGGGGGCAGGATTTGAACCTGCGACCTTCAGGTTATGAGCCCCCACCCTCGGAAGCAGGCTTGTCCTTTAGTTGCAGTGCGTTAGCCGAGTAAGCCTTTGATCTGCAACCCAGTTTCGGCCGCACCAGTCCGCGCTGGGCCGCAAACTGCGACGCAGGACGGAGAACGAAGCCAATACACCGGTTGACCTATTGTTGACCCGCCGACGATCAGCCGAGTGAACGACCGACAGCAAGTCGAGCGATTTAGTCATTCCAGGGACATCTCGGGTGGCATCCGCAACCGACGGCGCGAAGGGCGGACAGCCGCCAATCACTGCGGGCGGCCCGACGGATAACAAGAAGAAGGCGGCCGCTCGGAAGAACGGCGCCAGGGAAGAGACGAGCGTCGCACCGAGGCCGAGGGGTCGGGCGTACGAGATCCGCCGGAAGCGCATGTCGGGACCTCAGTGAAAGGCTATTTCCTCCTCCGAGTTACCGTCGCGGGGGATGCTTCCGATCGTGGTGCCCTTCCGGCCGCGGACCGCCGCAGGTACATCGGCGAGGGCGCAGATCACAGACCGGCCGCCGGTCGCCCGGGCGAACTCCTGCGCCGCCTCGACCTTGGGGCCCATCGTGCCGGCGGGGAAGCTGTAGGCGTCCATCGCGTCGGGCGTCGCCCAGCGGATCGCCTTCTGGCCGGGCTTGGCCCAGTCGACGTAGACGGCGTCGGCGTCGGTGGCGCAGACGAAGACGCTCGCGCCGATCTCGCGGGCGAGAAGCGCGGTGGCGCGGTCCTTGTCGATGACACACTCGACGCCGACGAGGCGGCGGGTGCCCTTCTCGTACATGGTCGGGATGCCGCCGCCGCCCGCGGCGATGACGACCGTCCCCTTCTCGAGCAGCCACTGTACGGGGCGGATTTGGAAGATTCGCTTCGGCAGCGGCGAGGGGACGACGCGGCGCCACTTGTCGCCGTCGGGCTTCACGGTCCAGCCCTTGGCGGCGGCCTCGGCCTTCGCCTCGGCCTCGTCATAAACCTGGCCGACGAACTTGGTCGGGTCGGCGAAGGCCGGGTCGTCGGGGTCGACCTCGACCATGGTCAGGAGCGTGGCGAGCGGCTGCTCGAAGGGCAGACGATTGCCGAGCTCCTGCTCGATCATGTAGCCGATCATCCCCTCGGTCTCGGCCCCGAGCACGTCCAGCGGCGAGTCCTCGCCGGGATAAGCGAGCTCCTGCAGCGCCAGCAGACCGACCTGCGGACCGTTGCCGTGGGTGATGACGAGCTCGTTGCCGGCGCAGAGCGGCGCCAGCGCCTCCGCCGCGATCCGGGCATTGCGGCGCTGGTTCGACGCAGTCAGCGCCTCGCTGCGCTTCAGGAGCGCGTTACCGCCGAGGGCGACGACGATTCGGGCCATGGCTCAGCCCGCCAGCGTCGCGACGAGGATCGCCTTGATGGTGTGCAGCCGGTTCTCGGCCTGCTCGAAGGCGACGTTCATCGGGCTCTCGAACACCTCGTCGGTGACCTCCATCTCCTTGATGTCGAACTTCTCGAAGATGTCCTGGCCGACCTTGGTCTCGGTGTTGTGGAAGGCCGGAAGGCAGTGCATGAACTTGACCGTCGGGTTTCCGGTCTTCTTCATCAGCGCCATGTTGACCTGGTAGGGCGAGAGCAGCTTGATCCGCTCGGCCCAGACCTCCTTCGGCTCGCCCATCGACACCCAGACGTCGGTGTGGACGAAGTCGACGCCCTTCAGGCCCTTGTCGATGTCGTCGGTCACCATCAGCCGGGCGCCGGTCTGCTCGGCCCACTTCCTGGCGATCGCCTGCACGTCGTCGTGCGGCTGGTTCTCCTTCGGCGCCACCATGCGCACGTCGCAGCCCATCATCGCCCCGAGCACGAGGAGCGAGTTGCCCATGTTGTTGCGCGCGTCGCCGAGGAAGGCATAGGCGATCTGGGTGCGCGGCTTGTCGGAATGCTCGACCATGGTCAGCATGTCGGCGAGCATCTGCGTCGGGTGCCAGTCATCGGTCAGGCCGTTGTAGACCGGAACGCCGGCGTATTTAGCCAGATCGTCCACTGCGTCCTGAGACGACCCGCGGAACTCGATTGCGTCGAACATCCGCCCGAGCACCCGCGCGGTGTCCTTCATCGACTCCTTGTGGCCGATCTGGCTGCCCGAGGGGTCGAGGTAGGTGACATGGGCCCCCTGGTCGTGGGCGGCGACCTCGAAGGCGCAGCGGGTGCGGGTCGAGGTCTTCTCGAAGATCAGGCAGATCTCCTTGCCCTTGAGCAGCTCACGCTCGGTGCCGGCGTACTTGGCGCGCTTCAGGTCGCGCGAGAGGTCGAGCAGGTAGAGCATCTCGCGCTGGCTGAAGTCGTCGAGCTTGAGGTAGCTGCGGCCCTTGAGGTTGAAGGACATGGCGTTTCTCTCCCGGTGTTCTCGTTCAGTAGGCGGGGTCGCGCAGGATCGGGCAGGTCATGCAGTGCCCCCCGCCGCGGCCGCGGCCGAGCTCCTGGCTGTTGATGGTGATGACCTCGACGCCGGCCTTCCTGAGCAGCGTGTTGGTGTGGGTGTTGCGGTCGTAGCCGACGATCACCCCGGGCTCGAGCGCGACGACGTTGTTGCCGTCGTCCCACTGCTCGCGCTCGGCGTCGAAGGCGTTGCCGCCGGTGCCGACGACGAGCAGGTCGGAGAGGCCGAGCGCCTCCTTGTAGACCTCGAAGAGATGCAGGCCCTCCTTTGTGATCTCGATTCCGCCCTTGCCGTCGGGGCGGAGCGAGAAGCAGGTGATCTCGTCGACCACCTCGCGGAAGGCCGTCACCTTGTCGTGGTCGAGGCAGGTGAAGACGGTGTCGAGGTGCATCGCCGCCCGCGACTTGGGCATGGCGCAGGCAATGACCCGCTCGGCCGCGCCCTTGGCGAACAGCCGGTTGGCAACCTGGTTGACCGCCTGCCGGGTCGTGCGCTCGCCCATGCCGATCAGCACGACGCCTCGGCCTATCGGCATGACGTCGCCCCCTTCCATCGACGTGTTGCCCCAGTCCTCGTCGCTGTCGCCCCACCAGATCTCGAATTCGTTCCGGGTGAACTCCGGGTGGAACTTGTAGACAGCGCGCTGGAACAGCGACTCTGGCTTGCGCGCCGGCCAGTACATCGGGTTGCAGGTTACCCCGCCGTAGATCCAGCAGGAGGGGTCGCGCTGGAAGAGCGCGTTCGGCACCGGGCGGACGATGAACTCGGTCGGCGACAGCGCCTCCTGCATCACCGGCGTCACCAGGTCCTTCGGCAGGTCGTCGCGGACGATGCCGCCGAGCAGGTGACGGGCAAGCTGGTGGGCGTCGAGCTCGTCGAGCCACGGGCGGACCAGCCGCGCGAGCGCCGGTCCGACCTGGTTGTCGGTGATCCGCCGGTCGAGCACGAAACCCCGCGCCTCCGGCTGGTCGCGGAAGATGTCGGTCAGAAGGTCCTGGATGTCGAAGACCTCGGCGCCGCGGTCCTTCATCTTCAGCACGAAGTCGGCGTGGTCCGAGCGCGCCTTCTGCACCCAGATGACGTCGTCGAACAAAAGGTCGTGGCAGTTGCCGGGCGTCAGCCGCTCGTGCGCGAGCGACGGCCGCGACACCATCACCTTGCGCAGCTTGCCGATCTCCGAATGGACACCGAGTTGCATGAGTTAGGTCTCCTCCCGAATGACGTTGCGGTTGCGCCACTTGATGGCGACGTGGACCGGAATGCCGGCCAGGATCAGCAGGAATCCGAGGAACACGGTCTCGGCCCCGGCGCCGTAGATCGCCCAGAGCGCGTAGAGAAAGCCCAAGGCGCCGAGGACGGCGACCCTGGCGAGCTGCGGACCCGCGACGCTGCGGCCGGTGCGGAGCAGGATCATCAGCTCCGCCAGCGCGCAGAGCGCGTAGGGCAGCAGGCTCGACATGACCGCGAGCAGGATGATGGCGTTGAAGGCGCCGACGAGGCCCTGCGCGAAATTCATCGCGACGAGGATCGAGGCGAGCAGATTCGAGAAGACCAGCGCGTTCGCCGGGGTGCCGTACCGCGAGAGGTGTCCGAGACGCTCGGGGAACACCCGGTCGAGCGCCGCGCCGTAGGGCACCTGACCGGTCAGCAGCGTGAAGCCGTTGAGCGTGCCGAAGGTCGAGATCACTGCGCCGATGGCGACCAGGATGCCGCCGGTGCCCCCCCACATCACCCGCGCCGCATCGGCGAGGGGCGCCGCCGAGGCCGCGAGTTCTGCCGATGGCACCACCCCGATGGCGACGGTGGTGACCGAGATGTAGACGGCGGCAGCAATAAGGACGCCGAGGATCGTTGCCCGCGGGATGGTGCGCTCCGGGTCGATCACGTCGCCGGCCGGCACGGTCGCCGACTCGAGGCCGAGATAGGCCCAGAGCGTCAGCGCCGCCGCGGCGGAGATGGCGGCGAGGTCAGACTGCCCGGAGGTGTTCCAGGGCGTGAAGTTGGCGCCATCGACCCAGAGGAACCCGAGCGTGCCGATCAGGACGAGCGGCACCAGCTTCAGGACGGTCGTGACGATCTGCACGAGCCCTGCCTCGGCGACGCCGCGGATGTTGACGAGGGTAAGGGTCCAGATCGAGATCAGCGCCACCGCGAGGCTGGAGGACTGGGAGGCGCCGATGCCGGGAAAGAGGAAGCCGACATAGCCGGCGAGCGCCACCGCCACACCGGCGTTGCCGGTCCAGAGCGCGATCCAGTAGCCCCAGGCGATGATGAAGCCGGCGAATTCACCGAAGCCCGCTTCGGTGTAGGCGTAGGGCCCGCCGGTCCGCGTCACGATCCGCGACAGCCTCCCGAAGATCACCGCCAGCACCAGCGCGCCAAGCGACGTCACCGTCCAGCCGACGAGCGAGATCGGCCCGAAGGCCGCCAGCGAGGCCGGCAGGAGGAAGATGCCCGAGCCGATCATGTTGCCGACGACGAGCGCGGTGCAGGCGACCAGCCCGAGCCCACCCCCGGCCGCGACGCTCGCCCCGGTCGCCATCGCTTCAGTTCGCCGGCGCCGCTGCCGGCGCCGGGGCCGATGGGGGCGCGTCCGTCATCATCGCCGTGACGCTGAGCGCCGCCGAGATGATCACCGCGAGGATCACGAGCAGCGGCCAGACGAAGCGGAGCCAGCGGTCGTAGGCCACGCGCCCGATCGCGAGCCCGCCCATGACGACGGCGAAGGTCGGGTTGAAGAGGTTCACCCAGCCGTTCGCCGACTGGTAGGCGGTGACCGTCAGGTCGCGCTGCACCCCGGCGAAGTCCGACAGCGGCGCCAGGATCGGCATCGTGAGCACCGCGAGCCCCGACGACGAGGGCACGAGGAACGACAGGATCGTCTGGAACGCCAGCATCACGTTGATGAAGAGCACGTTGCCGAAGTCGGCGAGCGTGCCGGCCAGCGCGTTCAGGATGGTGTCGGTGATCTTGCCGGCGTCCATGATAACGACGATACCCCGGGCGACGCCGATGATCAGCGCGACCCCGAGCAGGTCACGCGCGCCGTTGACGAAAGTGTCGACGAAGGTGTGCTCGTCCATCTTCGTCGCGTCGTCGAACTTGGCGACGAAGAAGGTGAAGATGGCCATTCCGAGAAACAGGGCCGACATCTCGCCCATCCACCAGCCCAGGCTGATGACGCCGTAGAGCATAATGACGAAGGTTAGTCCAAAGAGCGCGAGTATGATCTCGCGGACGCGGGTGAACTCCGGCAGCGGCGCTCCGACCTCGGAGCCCTTGAGGAAGTGCTGGATATTGTCCTCGCGCTGCGCCGCCACCACCGACCGCGCCGGCTCCTCCTTCACCCGCTTGGCGTAGCGCATGACGTAGGCGATGCCCGCCAGGAGGCAGGCGAAGAGAATGAAGACCCGCAGCACAAGGCCGTCGGTGAAGGGCACGCCGGCGGCGTTCGAGGCGATTACCGTCGCGAAGGCGTTGAAGGTCGAGCCGAGCGTGCCGATGCCGCAGCCGAGCATGATGACGGCGACCCCGGTCAGCGCGTCGTAGCCGGCACGGATGAAGACCGGCAGCACGATCGCGTAGAAGGCCAGGCTCTCCTCGGCCATGCCGTAGCTGGTGCCGCCGGCGGCGAATGCCGCCATCAGGATCGGGATCATCCAGATCTCGCGGCCCTTCAGCGCCGTCAGCAGCCAGCCGATGCCGGCGTCGATCGCCCCGGTCTTGGTGACCACGGCGAGGAAGCCGCCGATGATCAGCACGAAGACCGCCACGTCGATGGCGTTCGCCATTCCCGTTGCCGGGTCGTAGAGCCCGGCGATCGGCGCCATCAGCACGGCGACGAGCCCCTGCGGGTTCGGCTCGACCTGGGCGTAGGTGCCGGGCACCGGCGCCTCGCGCCCGAGCGTCTCGTTGAAGGCGCGCTCGTACTGGCCGGCCGGAATGATCCAGGTCAGCGCCGCGACGACGATGATGAGTGCGAAAAGGATCGTGAACGCGGTCGGGAACTTCTTCATCGGCCTACCCTGCTTCGGCAGGCGCGCCTGCATCGGCGTCCCTCCCAGGCCACCCGGCGCGCCGGATTGTTGTTCGTTGCGCCCCGCGGCGCGATGCGTCAGCCGTCCTGTCCAGCCTCCTTCAGAATGCGGTCGATCTCGCCCTCGAGCTCCGCGATCACCGTGCGGTAGTCGCCGATCTCCGGTCGCTCCGCGGCATCCGGGCGCGCCTCGAACACGGCGAGACTTTGCCGCGCCAAGGCGTATTCCTCGCAGATCTCGCAGAAATCGGGGTTGGACCCGGCCAGCCTCCGCAGGGTCGCTGCCGCCTCCGGAAAGCGCTCCAACGCCTGCGCGAGTCTCGCGTCAGCCACGTCAGCCTTCGCCATTGCGCAACCCCGCTCGGAAGACGGGACCGAGACTCCCCGAACCTCACGGGTCTTCGAAGTACGTTACCGTTAGCAACAGGTGCGCCGCGTGCTACAGACGGAGAAAAAGCGTGATCGCCCCGACGTTGACGATGTCGACGAAGAAGGCCGAGACCAGCGGCAGGATCACGAAGGCGTTCGGGGAGGGTCCATAGCGCTTCGTGATCGCTGACATGCTGGCGATCGCGGTGGGGGTCGAGCCGAGCGAGAGCCCGGTGAAGCCTCCCGAAAGGACGGCCGCCTGATAGTTCTGCCCGAGCGCCGGGAAGACCACGAGGACGATATAGGTCGCCGCCACCACCGTCTGGACCGCGACGAGTAGGAAGAGGTCGGCCGCGCTGCCGGCCAGCGTCCAGAGCTGCATGCTCATCAGCGACATCGCGAGGAAGATCGACAGCGCGTAGCTGGACAGCAGCTCGAGCGCCGGCGTGTGCGCGGGCCAGCGGAGCCGCGGCAACAGGACCGGCACGGTGTTCGACAGCAGGATCCCCGCGATCAGACAGGGCACGAAGAGCGGCAGGGTGATGCCGGTCGTCTCGGTTAACCAGGCGTGGGCGAGATAGCCGAGGATCACCGCCACGTTGACCGCGAGCATCGCGCGCATCACGCCCATCTTGTCGATCGGCGCCGCATCGGCCTCCGGCGGCAGCTCCCCGTCCTCCGGGTCGGTTCCCGGCACCGCTACCTGGTTCCTCTCGATCAGGAACTTCGCCAACGGCCCACCGAGCAGGCTGGCGATGATCAGGCTGACCGTGGCGACCGCGATGCCGCTCTCCAGCGCGGCCGGGAATCCGTGCTCGGCAGCGATCGTCGGCCCCCAGGCGATCGCCGTGCCGTGCCCGCCGACGAGCGACATCGATCCGGCGACCACCCCCGCCGCCTTCGGCATCCCGAGCAGGACCGCACCGACGGTGCCGACCGTGTCCTGCAGGAAGACGAAGGCGACCGTCACGAGGCAGAGAATGCCAAGCACGCGGCCGCCTGCGGCGAGGTCGGCGAGCCTCGCGTTCACGCCGACCGTGGCGAAGAAGATGACGAGCAGCTTGTCGCGCGTCGTCATGTCGAATCCGACGTCGACGCGGAAGATGATGTGCAGCGCCCAGAAGACGAGCGCGGCGACGAAGCCGCCGGTGACCGGCTCGGGAATGCTGTAGCGCCTCAGAAACTCGACGCGCTGGGTGATGAGCACCCCGACGAAGAAGAAGACGATCCCGATCGTGAGCGAAAGAAAGTCGGGCGCCACCAGCTCTCTCGCTCCGGTCTCCACGGCGACGCTCCTCTTCCGATGCGCCGACGCAACCTCGGCAGGCCTGGACGTCCGGCAAAGTACGTTACCGGCTACTACATGCTCCCCCCAGGTTTCGGAAGACGCGCGCCTGTGCCAAGATCCGGAACGGATTGCGGAGCGGGCCTGGCGGTCGGATCATGGTGCGGGAGGAGCAGAAGGAATCGGCCGACGCCGTCCTGGCGGAACTCGCCCGCATTCTCGGATCACCGCGTTTCGATGCCAGCGAGCGCAACAGGCGCTTCCTGACCTATGTCGTCGAGGAAGCCCTCGCCGGGCGGAGCGAGCGCATCAAGGCCTACACGATCGCCACCGAGGTCTTCGGGCGCGACTCGAAGTTCGACCCGCAGCTCGACTCGATTGTCCGCATCGAGGCAGGCCGGCTCCGGCGGGCGCTGGAGCACTACTATCTGACCGACGGCCGGACGAGCGGTCTGCGCATCGACATTCCCCGCGGCGGCTACGCGCCGGTCTTCGCCGTGGAGGCGGTCGCGCTGCCGCAGGCCCTTGCCGGCTCTCCGCGTATCCTGGTGACGGCCTTCGAGGAGGAGGGCGACCAGTCCTCCTTCCCGACCTTCACCCGCGGCTTCACCCGCTCGCTGATCATCGCGCTCACCCGATTCACCGGCCTGCGGGTTTTCGGCGCCGAGACCGCGCTGCGCCATCCGAGCGACTTCGACCTCGGCGCGTCCAGGCGAGAAGTCGGTGCCGACTACCTCGTCACCGGCCAGACCTCGCTGCAGCCGGACCACTTCGAAGTCGACGTCCTCCTGGTCGAGGCCGCAACGGGAAGGGTCGTCTGGGCCGAAACCTTCGAGCGGCAGCTCAAACCTTCGGAGATCATCGCGCTCCGCAACGACGTGGCGAACCGCGTTGCGCGGGCCTTTGCGCCGCCCTACGGCGCGATCCGGTCCGATCGCGCCCGCGATGCGGAGGGAAAGGCGCCGGAACTTCTCGGGAGCTACGCCGCCGTGCTGCTGTTCTACGCCTACTGGCGCACCTTCGACCAGGCGATGATCGAGGCGGTGCGTGTGGGACTGGAGCAGGCCGTTGCGACCGAGCCCGACTATGCCGAGGCGCTGGCCTGCCTGTCGCTCGTCTACTCCAACGCCTACCGCTTCGGTCATGTCACCGGAGCGCCCGACCCGGACCCGCGGGATCGGGCCGCCGCGCTCGCCGCCCGCGCGGTCGAGCTCGCCCCGAGCTCGAGCTGGGCGCGCTATGCCCTCGGGCTGGCGCGCTGGTTCTCCGGCAGCCCTGCGGCCGCACTCGAGGCCCTCGAGGCCGGCCGCGCCCTCAACCCGAACGACACGACGATCCTCGCCGACCTCGGCCAGCGCTATGCGATGCTGGCGCGATGGGACGAGGCCGTGCCGCTGCTGGAGGAATCCTACGCCGGCAATCCGGCACAGCCCGGAAGCTATCGCATCGGCCTCTTTCTCTACCACTTCGCCCACGGCCGCTTCGCCGAGGCGCTGGCCGAGGCCAGGCGGGTCAATGCGCCCCAGGTTCTCTACGGCCATGTCGCCGTCGCCGCCGCGGCGGCCGAGCTCGGTCTCGACGACGAGGCGGCCGACGCGGTCTCGGCAATCCGGGGCCTCGATCCCGACTATGGCGTCCACATCGTCGACGACCTCGAGGGCCGCCACGTGGCACCGGAGCTCGTGCCCCTGATTGTCGCCGGCCTCGAGAAGGCCGGCATGCCGATCGCCGAGTCGAGCCGGTCCTCGTAGGCGCATGTCACGCTGGCATCCTCGGGATCGAGCTGCTTGAAGCGAGGGCCACCGACTTCGTGGTCCGATTCGCGGTCTTCGGCCTCTTCGGCTTGCGGCCGCGACAAGCGCGCCTCCTGAAAGCGCCAGCGGCCGAGACCGTCGTCGACCAATCGAGCTCGCGGCTGCACGTCGGCGGGCCTGCGTTGCCTGTCCGATCACCCGGATGGGCGGATACCCTTCTCGCTGAGTTCGGCGGCGATTTAGCGGCCCACGGAGGTTACGCACGAGGGCGAGCACTCGTTCCAATCACCAAGCCGGAAGGCCCTCAATGCCGTTGGGGCCAGCCGCTGGCGAATGACCGGTGCGGAGTGCCGCAATTCATGTCTACAATTCGCCCGATGACGGCGCCGGGCCGGCTTCGGCGATGGCGCCAGCCGGCGCGTCAGGCCGTTCGCGGGGAGGTCGGCGTGGGCCGTGGTGTCATCTCGCGGGGTTGGTTCACAGTAAGGGCTGCTCACCCGCGGGCCATCTACTTCTGGCCGCCAACGATTTTCAACCTTGGCCGCAGCAACTCGCCCACCGCGTTGACGCCGGCCCGCAGGGGGGACTCGATCAGATGCGCGTAGCGCTGGGTGGTGCCGATCTGGGTGTGGCCGAGCAGCTTGCCGATCATCTCGAGCGACGCGCCCCCCGAAACCAGCAACGAGGCGAAGGTGTGGCGCAGATAGTGGATGCGGACGTCGGGGATGTGTGCCACCTCGCGCATCCGGGCCCAGAAGTGCTTCAGCTCGATCACCGGCTGGCCCTCAAGATCACCCGGGAAGAGAAACGGGCAGCCCGCCGGCGCGGCCTCGCGGCGTAGCCGGACGAGTGCAACTGCCTCGGTCGAGATCGGGATGCGGTGGATGCGCCGCTGCTTGGTGTAGGCCGCCTGCTTGGTCCAGATCGCGAGCTCAAGGTTGAACTGATCGAAGGTGGCGGTGCGGACCTCGCCAAGCCGGGCGCCGGTCAGCATGCAGAGCCTCTGGGAGGCCGTGCAGCAGCGCCTCGCCGCCAACCGCCGCCGGCGAGCGACCGGAGGATCCGCCCGGGACCCGAGCCCGCTCGCGGGCCGGGTGCGCGATCCCGATGGCCTGAAGATGCGCCCGAGCCATGCCCGGAAGAAGGGGCGGCGCTACCGCTACTATGTCAGTGCTGCGCTGATCGAGGAGGGTGTCGCTCACGGCGCGCGGGGCTGGCGCATCCCGGCGGCTGAGCTGGAGGCGGCAGTCGCCCGGACCATCGCCGCCAAGCTCCGGGATCCGGCGTTCCAGGCACGGATGATCG
>NZ_DAIUBO010000046.1:0-20798 GCF_036846665.1 Amaricoccus sp.
GGCGGCGGCCATGGGGGCGGCCCACCCCACCCCCCCCGGCCAGCCGCCCGCGGCCCCGGAGAACGGGGTGTTGGACTAAACCACTCCGCCGATGGCCGCCGCCGTCAGCAGGAAATCGGGGATGCCCGCGGGCGAGGCGCCCGGCACGTGGTCGAGCCAGTAGCGCAGCACGCCCGGCACCACCCCGGAGGCGCCGTTGGTGGGCGCGGTGACCACCTGGGTGCCCTCGGCGTTCTCCTCGTTGACCGCGATGGCATAGACCGCGATCCAGTCGTTGACCGTATGGGGGGCGGCGAGGTTGCGCCCGCGCTCGGCCATCAGCCGCTCATGGATGGCGCGGGCGCGGCGGCGCATCTTGAGCCCGCCGGGCAGAATGCCTTCGCCGGCGAGGCCGCGGTCGATGCAGGCCGCCATCGCCTCCCAGATCCGCGCGAGCCCGGAATCGAGCGCCTCGGGCCCGTGGTGCACGACCTCGTTGGCGCGCTGCATCTCCGCGATCGAGCGGCCCGATGCCGTGGCCAACTCCAGCATCTCGGCGCAGGAGCCGAAGGGGAAGGGCACCGCGGCCGCCTCGGTGCTGGCCGCGGGGGCCTCGAGCTCGCGCGCGGTCAGCACGAAGCCGCCGCCGACGGAATAATAGGTCTCCTCGAGATAGAGATTGCCCGCCGCGTCCCGGGCCGAGATCACCAGCCCGTTGGCGTGGCCCGGCAGCGCGGGCCCGTAGTCGAAGACGAGGTCAGCCTCCGGGTCGAAGTCCATCTCGGGCAGGCCCGGCGGCGCGATGCGCCCGGTCTCCCGGATGCGCGAGAGCACCGTCGCGGCGCGGAGCGCGTCGAAGCTCTCCGGCTCGAATCCCGCGAGGCCGAGGATCACCGCGCGGTCGGTCGCATGGCCCTTGCCGGTGAAGGCGAGGCTGCCGTGCAGGCGGGCGCCGAGGCGCGCGGCCTCGCCGGCGCCGGGAATGCGGTCGGCGCCGTTGCGCAGGAGGTCGAGGAACCTTCCGGCCGCGACCATCGGGCCCATGGTGTGGCTCGACGAGGGGCCGATGCCGAGCTTGAATATGTCGAAGACGCTGAGAAACATCGTCCGCTCCCTTTTGCCGGCATATAGGCATGCCGGGCCGCCCGTGCACGACGAAATGCGACGTCTCGCCGCGCCTGGGGCGGCGCGGGCGGTCGGAGCGCCGGGAAATCGGCTTTCGGTCGAGGCGCATTCGGCCTATAACGCCACCCACCCCGCTCGGAGGCCCAATGTCCAACAGCCTTTCCCCCGCCGACATCGCCAAGCGCGCCGCGGCGGCGCGTGCGCTCGACATGGTCGAGGACGGCATGACGCTCGGTCTCGGCACCGGATCGACCGCCGCCTGGTTCGTGCGGCTCCTCTCGGAGCGCATGAAGTCGGAGGGGCTGGAGGTGGTGGGGGTCGCGACCTCGAGCACGACCTCCTGGCTCGCGGAGGAGCTCGGCGTGCCGCTGAAGTCGCTGGAGGCGAGCGACCGGATCGACCTGGTCGTGGACGGGGCCGACGAATTCGACGGCGACCTCAACCTCATCAAGGGCGGCGGGGCGGCGCTCCTGCAGGAGAAGATCGTCGCGAGCGCCGCCGATCGCATGGTGGTGGTGGCGGATCCGGGCAAGCGGGTCGAGCACCTCGGCGCCTTCCCGCTGCCGGTCGAAGTGGTGCGCTTCGGCTGGCCGGTGACCAAGACGGCGGTGGAGCGGGTGCTCGCGGACATGGACGTGGACGGCCGCGAGGTGACCGTGCGCATGAGCAGCGGCGAGCCGCTGATCACCGACGAGGGGCATCACATCTTCGACCTGCACCTGGGACGCATCCGGGATCCGGCCCGGCTTTCCGTGGCGCTCAACAGCCTGCCCGGTGTCGTCGAGCATGGGCTCTTCATCGGCATGGCCGACACGGTGGTGGTCGGCTTCGAGAACGGTGCGGCGGAGGTCGTCCAGCGGCGCCTCGTGCCCGATGCCATCGAGCTGATGCGCGACGAGGACGCGTGAGGCCCGGGTGAGTTTCGATTTCGACCTCTTCGTGATCGGCGGCGGCTCCGGCGGCGTGCGCGCCGCCCGGGTGGCGGCCGAGGCCGGCGCGCGGGTCGGGCTGGCCGAGGAATACCGCTACGGCGGCACCTGCGTGATCCGCGGCTGCGTTCCCAAGAAGCTGATGGTCTATGCCGCGGGTTTCGCGGATGCCTTCGAGGATGCGCGCGGCTACGGCTGGAAGGTCGGTCCCGCCCGATTCGAGTGGTGCGACCTGATCGCGGCCAAGGATGCCGAGATCTCGCGGCTGGAGGCGGTCTATCACGACGGGCTGCGGCGGGCGGGGGTGGCGCTCTTCGGCGCGCGGGCGGTGGTGGCCGACGCGCATCGGGTGCGGCTCGCGACGGGCGCGGAATATACCGCCAAGCACCTGCTGATCGCCACCGGCGGCTGGCCGGTGGTGCCCGAAATCCCCGGCAGCGAGCTCGGGATCACCTCCAACGAGATGTTCCAGCTCGAGGCGCAGCCCGGGCGCATGATCATCGTCGGCGGCGGCTACATCGCCTGCGAATTCGCCGGGATCATGAACGGGCTCGGCACCCATGTGACCCAGCTCTACCGGGGGGACCAGATCCTGCGCGGCTTCGACGCGGATCTGCGCGACCACCTCGCCGCGGCGATGCGGGAGCGCGGCATCGTGCTGGAGATCCAGCGCGACCTGGTGTCGATCGCGCGGGACCGCGGGGGCCTGCGCGTCGAGCTCGACAACGGCGAGGCGCATCTGGTCGATGCGGTGCTCTTCGCCACCGGGCGCCGCCCCAATACCGCCGGACTGGGGCTCGAACGGCTCGGGGTCGAGCTGAAGGCCGACGGCGCCGTGGCGGTCGATGCATGGTCGCAGAGCGGGGTGCCGTCGATCTTCGCCGTGGGCGACGTGACCCACCGCGCGGCGCTGACGCCGGTGGCGATCCGCGAGGGCGAGGCCTTCGCCCGGACGGTCTTCAAGGCGCAGCCGGTCCGGCCGGACCATCTCATGATCCCCACCGCGGTCTTCACCCGGCCCGAGCTAGCCACCGTCGGGATGACCGAGGCCGAGGCGCGGGCCGCGGGGGGCGTGGAGATCTACCGCACGCGCTTCCGGCCGATGGCCAATATCCTCGCGGGGCGTCGGGAGAAGATGCTGATGAAACTGGTGGTCGAGGCCGGCAGCCGCCGGGTCCTGGGCTGCCATATCGTCGGGCCGGGCGCGGCGGAGTTGGTGCAGCTCGCCGCCGTCGCGATCCGCATGGGTGCGACCAAGGAAGACTTCGATTCCACGATGGCGGTGCATCCCACCGCCGCCGAAGAGCTGGTCACGATGCGCTCCGACGCGGCGTGACATCTTGAAATCGACGGTCGCGGGAACAACTAACCTGCGAGCCTGACATAGGGAATGAGGAGCGCGAAGGCGAATGCCTTACAGCAAGAACGGCGGCCCTTGGGGCAGTGGCGGCGATAGGAACGGCGGCGACGGCGACGGCAAGGACGGCGGCGGACGCGGCCCCTGGGGCACTGGCGGCGGCAAGGGCGGGAAGGGTGGCCCCGGCGGATCGCCGCAGGTGCCCGACATCGACGAGATCGTGCGTAAGGGCCAGGAGCAGCTGAAGATCCTGATGGGCGGGCGGAAGTCCGGTGGCGGCGGCCGCGGGCCGGGTGGCGGCGGTGGCGGAAGCCCGGGCATCGGCAAGCGCGGGCTGGGGTTGATCGCGCTGGGGCTGGTCGGCGTCTGGCTCCTGATGTCTTTCTACACGGTCAAGCCCGAGGAGCAGTCGGTGGAGCTGACCTTCGGCAAGTGCCGCGGGGAATGCGTCAAGAATCCCGGTCTCAATTTTGCGCCTTGGCCGATCGTGACCCACGAGATCCTGCCGGTGACGCGGGAGAACACGGTCGAGATCGGCTCGGGCACGGTGCGCGGCGCCAGCGAGGGGCTGATGCTGACCGGTGACGAGAACATCGTCGACATCAATTTCGAGGTGGTCTGGAACGTGAGCGATCCGGCGCAGTTCCTCTTCAACCTCTCCAATCCGGAATCGACCATCGAGGCGGTGTCGGAATCGGCGATGCGCGAGGTCGTGTCGCGCTCCGAGCTCTCGCCGATCCTGAGCCGCGACCGCGGCATCATCAGCCAGGAGGTGCGGGAACTGATCCAGGCCACGCTGGACGAATACGGCTCGGGCGTGAACATCGTCCGCCTCAACTTCGACAAGGCCGACCCGCCGAGCGAGGTCATCGACGCCTTCCGCGAGGTGCAGGCGGCCCGGCAGGAGCGCTCGACCCTGCAGAACCGCGCCGATGCCTATGCCAACGAGCGGCTGGCGAGCGCCCGCGGCGAATCTGCGCAGACCCTGCAGCAGGCCGAAGGCTATCGCGCGCAGGTGGTCAATGCCGCCACCGGCGAGGCGAGCCGTTTCAGGGCGGTGCTCACGGAATATGTCAAGGCGCCGGACGTGACGCGGCAGCGCCTCTATCTGGAGACGATGGAGGATGTGCTGGGAGACGTGCAGATGTTCCTCATGGACACGCCGAACGCCGCGGGCGGCGGCCAGGGCGTGGTGCCCTATCTGCCCCTCAACGAACTGCGCCGCCAGCAGGAGGTGACCCAGTGATGCGCCGCTTTCCCATCCTCGTGATCCTCCTCGTGGCGATCGCCTTCCTGGCGGTCAACGCATTCTTCGTCGTCGACGAGCGGCAGAAGGCGATGGTGCTGCAGTTCGGCCAGGTAAAGGCGGTCAAGGAGGATCCGGGCCTCGCGGCGAAGGTGCCCTTCATCCAGAACGTGGTCTTCTACGACTCGCGGATCCAGGGCCTGGAGACCAGCGCGCTCGAGGTCACGCCGCTCGACGACCGGCGGCTGATCGTCGATGCCTTCGCCCGCTGGCGCATCGCGGACGTGGAGCAGTTCCGCCGCGCCGTCGGTGTCGGCGGCATGGCCGCGGCCGAACAGCGGCTCGAGGCGATCCTGACCGCCAACGTGCGCGAGGCGCTGGGCTCGGTGCGGTCGGAGGCGGTGCTCTCGGCGGACCGGGTCGGGCTGATGAACCGCATCCGCGACGCCTCGATCATCGAGGCCCGCGACCTGGGCGTCGACATCATCGACGTTCGGCTCAAGCGCGCCGACCTGCCCGAGCAGAACCTGACGGCGACCTTCGAGCGCATGAAGGCCGAGCGCGAGCGCGAGGCGGCCGACGAGCGCGCCCGCGGCAACGAGGCGGCGCAGCGCCTGCGCGCCCAGGCCGACCGGACCGCGATCGAGATCGTCTCGGAGGCCGAGCGCGACGCCAACATCATCCGCGGCGAGGCCGATGCGGAGCGCAACCGCATCCTGGCCGAGGCCTATACCGGCGATGAGGAGTTCTTCGCCTTCCTGCGCTCGATGGAGGCCTACAAGTCTTCGCTGAAAGGCGAGAACACGACGCTGATGGCGGAACCCGACAGCACGTTCTTCGATTACCTGAGCTCGCCCTCGGGCCGGCCAACGGCGGCGGCGGGGGCTGCGGAGGGCGGCGCGGACGCGAATGATTGACGATCTGCTGCTCGGCCTCGGGCTGGTGGCGATCCTGGAGGGGCTGGTGCTTGCACTGGCCCCTTCGCGTCTGCGCGAGGTGCTGGAGCTGATCGAGCAGCTCGGTGTCGAGCACCGGCGCCTGATCGGCCTGCTCGCGGTGACGGCGGGCGTGACGCTGGTCTGGATCGCCAGGGGGTGAGCGTGTCACGTCGGCGTGACGGCACGAAGGCGTGACTTGCGTGAAGAGTGCTATATACGCGACTGAAAGGTGAGACGAGGAGAGACGGCGACGGCGCATCGCAGACGCCGGAGCCGAGAGCTAGGAGCAGAGATGTTGGATAGCCTGACCGTATCCCCCGAGAGCACCAGCGCCGGCCTGCGGCGCGCGACCCGGCCCCTGACGGCGGTGGCGCTGGCCCTGGCGCTGGCGATGCCGCTGGGGGCGACCTACACCGCGCCGGCCATGGCGCTCACGGGCGCCATGCCCGAGAGCTTCGCCGATCTCGCCGAACGGTTGAGCCCGGCGGTGGTCAACATCACCACGACCACGAACGTGGCCCAGGTCGACGACAGCATGCGCCCGGTCCTGCCGGAGGGCTCGCCCTTCGAGGACTTCTTCAACGACTTCCTCGACCGCCAGCCGGGGGGACGCAACGGCATGCCGCGCGTGCCGCGCCGCTCGAGCGCGCTCGGCTCGGGCTTCATCATCTCCGAGGACGGCTATATCGTCACGAACAACCACGTCATCGAGAGCGCCGACGAGATCGAGATCGAGACCTTCGACGGCGACAAGCTGCCGGCGAAGCTGATCGGCCACGACCCGCGCACCGACATCGCGCTCCTGAAGGTCGAGAGCGAGGATCCGCTGCCCTTCGTGAGCTTCGGCGATTCCGACGCGGCGCGGGTCGGCGACTGGGTGGTGGCGATCGGCAACCCGCTGGGCCAGGGCTTCTCGGTCTCCGCCGGCATCGTCTCGGCGCGGAACCGCACGCTCCAGGGCTCCTACGACGATTTCATCCAGACCGACGCGGCGATCAACCGGGGCAATTCCGGCGGGCCGCTCTTCAACGTCGACGGCGAGGTGATCGGGGTCAATACCGCGATCCTGAGCCCCAACGGCGGCTCGATTGGCATCGGCTTCGCCATGTCCTCGGCGGTGGTGGAGCGGGTCGTGGCCCAGCTGCGCGACTTCGGCGAGACCCGGCGCGGGTGGCTCGGGGTGCGCATCCAGAATGTCGATCCGGACGTGGCCGACGCGCTCGGGCTCGAGGTCGCCGCGGGCGCGCTGGTCACCGACGTGCCCGAGGGGCCGGCGGCGACCGCCGGGGTCAAGTCCGGCGACGTGATCCTGGAATTCGACGGCGAGGCGATCGAGGACACGCGCGAGCTGGTGCGCGTGGTCGCGGATACCGAGGTCGGGCGCGAGGTCGATGTGGTGGTCTTCCGCGACGGCAAGGAGGAGCGGCTCAGCGTCGCGATCGGACGGCTGGAGGAGCCGGTGCTGGCCTCGGCGCCCGGCGCGCCTCGGGACGACAAGTCCATGGCGCAGGAAGAGACCGTGGTGCTCGGCATGACGCTCGCGACCGTCGATGAGGCGCTGCGCCAGCAGTTCGGTCTCGACGCGGATGTCGAAGGGCTGGTGGTGACGGGCGTCGAGGAGGATTCGGACGCCTTCGGGAAGGGAATGCGGGAAGGCGACCTGATCACCGAGGTCGGCCGCGAGCCGGTCGCCACGCCGCGCGACATGCGCGACCAGATCGAGGCCGCCGAGGAAGCCGGGCGCAATTCGCTGCTGCTTCTGGTACGCCGTGACGGCACGCCGCGCTTCGTGGCGCTGAGCCTGAGCAGCTGATCCATGCCCTCCGGAGGCGGGCCGCGCCCGCCTCCGCCGGAGCGACAGAAACCCCGCCGAGCTGGCCTCGGCGGGGTTTCTCCTTTCGTTGACGTTCATCCGGCGTCCGCTCGATCGGCTCGGGATGCTTCCCGACGGGTTCAGCCGCAAGAATGTCCTGCTACCTCTGCCCGATCGACTCAGCCCGCCGACGTCGAAGCCGCTCTTGGTGCGATGGACCTGCCGCGCACCCCCGGCGGGCCGGCCGGGGGTGGTGTCCCACAGCGGAACGCTGCGCAATATATTGTTATTGCACATGTTTTCAGACAATGGTTGAGCGGGCACTCGCGCCCGGGGCCGGGCTGGGCGATGATCGCGCCGCCGCACGGCAGCAAGCGCCCGCGCGGCGGCGGACCTGGAAACCGTCAGGCCGCCGGACCCCGCAGCCGCTTTCAACCAGGCCGCGCCTCAGATACAGGATACCGTATCAGGCGAGATGCCGCCGCATGATCGGCCGGGTGGGCGCGTGGCGCGCCACCTCCTCGAAGCCGGCGGCGCGGAAGGTGCCCACGAAGCCGGTCCAGGCATAGACCGGCGGATAGCGCGGCTTCGGCGGGTCCACGGGATAGCCTTCGAGGATGGTGGCGCCGCGATCGCGGGCGAAACCGCAGGCCGCGCGCAGCAGCGCCACCGAGACGCCCTGCCGGCGGGCGGTCCGGTCGACGAGGAAGCAGGCGACGCTCCAGACCGGTTGCGCATCGACCGGCCGGAGCACGCGCGATCGGGCGAGCCGCGGGAAGGCCGCGCGGCGGTCGACCTGGATCCATCCGACCGGCAGGCCGTCGCGCCGGGCGACGAGGCCCGGTCCATCGCCCGGGGCGAAGAGATCGGCCATGGCCGCGCGGTTGGGCGCCCCCATGCCGGCGTCCATCTCGGCCTTCGAGCGGCGCCAGAGCATGCACCAGCAGCCGCCGCAGCCGCCGCGCTCGCCCATGACGGCGGCGAAGCCCTCCCAGTCGGCGGGGCGGATCTCGAGCGTCATGGCGCGTACCGCGCCTCGGGGCCGCTCGGGGCGGGCGGAGGGCCGTCGGGCAGGGTCAGGGTGACGATCTCGTCGAGCAGGGCGGAGATGTCCTCGACGCGTTCGGCGACCAGATGCACCACGTCGCCGTCGCGCTGCAGCCGGCCGGTGACCTTCAGGCAGCGCCCGGCGATCACCGCGCGGCGGAAGCGTTCGAAGACCGCTGCCCAGACCACGACATTGGCCACGCCGGTCTCGTCCTCGAGCGTGAGGAAGATCACGCCCTTGGCCGTGCCGGGGCGCTGGCGGCAGATCACCAGCCCGGCGACCGCCACCCGCGCCCCGTCCGGCGGGACGTCGAGCGCGCCGGCGGCCAGGCACCGCGGCGGGCGCGGCCAGGGCGGCGGCCGGCTGGCGGTCGGGCGAAGGTGCCGGAAGGGGCTCGGGTCGGTCACAGGCTCAGGACGGGCGGATGCGCGATGCGAACGAAGATAGAACATTTTTCCGCGAAGGCAAGAATGTCGTGATTGGGGATGGCCCAGCGCGGGCGGGAGGTCTAGATAGCCGCCGCTACACGCATCGTCCGGGGGCGCTTCCAGAATGGCACGGATCACCTATATCGAGTACGACGGCACACCGCACGAGGTCGAGGTCAGGAACGGCCTGACGGTGATGGAAGGCGCGCGGGACAACAACATCCCCGGTATCGAGGCCGATTGCGGTGGCGCCTGCGCCTGCTCCACCTGCCATGTCTATGTCGACGCCGCCTGGATCGACAAGCTGCCGCCGCGGGAGGCGATGGAGGAGGACATGCTCGACTTCGCCTGGGAGCCCGACCCCGACCTCAGCCGGCTGACCTGCCAGCTCAAGGTCTCGGACGCGCTCGACGGGCTGGTGGTGCGCATGCCCGAGAAGCAGATCTGAGGCTGGCGGCGCTCCCGCCGGCCGGGCTGCGCGGTCAGCGCCGCGCGCCGCCCAGGCGCAGCCTGCGCCCGGTGATCCCGCGATAGACGATCTCGATCGCCAGCGAGACCGCGATCATGCCCGCGAGGATCCAGAGATGGTTGCGGGTCGCGGGATTCTCGTCGACCTCGACACAGAGCACCACCAGCGCGAGGCCGGTCGCCAAGGCCGCGAGCGCCGAGATCCAGGCACGGCTGCCGGTCTGGCGCGCGAGGCGGACATTGGCGATGTTGACGCCCATGAAGATCAGCAGGAACCCGGCGCTGCCCATGGTGGCGATCGCCTCCAGCGGCACGAGATTGGCGATCAGCAGCGCCAGGCCTGCCACGATCAGCGTGCCTTCGGCATGCTCGCCCCGGATCGGGCGTTCCAGCTCGCGCGGCAGCTCGCCGGTCTTGGCGACGATGTAGGTCAGCCGGCCGGTGCTGTAGAAGGTGGCGTTGATCGCCGAGGAAGTGGCGGTCAGGGCCGCGACCGCGACGGCCAGGAAGCCCGCCCGCCCCAGGATCGCCTCGCCCGCGGCCGAGAGCGCCGTGTCGCGACGAGCCGCGATCGCCTCGAAGCTCAGATGCCCCAGCACCACGATCGCGATCAGCGCATAGAGCAGGATGGCGATCAGCACGCCGCCGATATAGGCCACGGGCAGCGAGCGGCGGGGGTCGGCGACGTCCTTCGAGGCATTGGCGATCAGCTCGAACCCCTCGTAATTGAGGAAGATCAGCATGGCACCGGCGATCAGCCCCATCGGGCTGACCGCATACTCCGGTGAAAGCCGCGACCAGTCCATCGGCGTGAGGAAGCCGGCGAGGATGAAGCCGCCGAGCAGCAGCATCTTCAGCCCGTTGAAGAAATTCTCCGAGCGGATCACCAGCCGGGCGGCCAGCACGTTGATCGCCAGCAGCCCGATCAGGACGCCGCTGATCAGGGCGTGCTGCCAGAAGCCGCGGCCCTCCTCAGGCAGGAAATCCGCGCCGTAGCTGCCGAAGGCATAGGCATAGACCGCCAGCAGCACCACGTAGCTCAGGAGCAGCAGGATATTGGCCGCCCCGGTCAGCACGCCGTCGCCGAAGCCGCGGTTGAGGAATTCCACGGTTCCGCCCTCGCCCGGAAAGGCGAGCGTCAGCTTCAGGTAGGAATAGCTGGTCAGGAGCGCGACGACCCCGGCGATGACGAAGGCGAGCGGCGCGGCGCCCCTGGTGACTTCGATGGTCAGGCCGGTGACCGCGAAGATTCCGCCGCCGACCATGCCGCCGATGCCGATGGAGAGCGTCGAGAAGGTGCCGAGGCCCGCCGCGTCATCCGATGCCATTGCGCTCCCCTGCCGACCTGCCGCAGGGTGGAGCCTGCCACGAAGCCGCGGCCACTTCCATGGAATCATGTCCTGCGCGGCGCCGGGTCATTTTATTGTTCGACACGAAGCACTTTGCGCTGCGAGGGCAGTTGCCTTCCGGGCGGCGGAACGGCTTGATGCCGCCACGGTGGCTTGGGGTATCGCACGATCCTCGTAAGGTCTCAGGGCGCCGACTAACCGCAATGGGGGATGCAACGCAGAATGTCGAATATTCAAACAAGCAGCCTGGGCGCCGCAGACGGGCCAGGCACGACCGTGGACCCGGTCGATGAGATCCTTCCCGTCGGCCAGCTGTCCGTGCTCGGTCTGCAGCACGTCCTGGTCATGTACGCCGGCGCCGTCGCCGTGCCGCTCATCATCGGCGGCGCGCTGAAGCTGCCGAAGGACCAGGTGGCGCTGCTCATCAACGCCGACCTGCTCTGCGCGGGCATCGTCACGCTGATCCAGTCGATCGGCTTCTGGAAGTTCGGCATCCGGCTGCCGGTGATGATGGGCGTGACCTTCGCCGCGGTCGGGCCGATGCTGGCCATGGCGGCGAACCCCGATCTCGGGATCCAGGGGATCTTCGGCTCGGTGATGGCGGCCGGCGTCTTCGGCATCTTCGCGGCGACCTTCATCAGCCGCCTGCTACCGATGTTCCCACCGGTCGTGACCGGCGTCATCATCTCGGTGATCGGCCTGTCGCTGCTTCGGGTCGCGGCCAACTGGGCGGGCGGCGGTGTCGGCAACCCGAACTTCGGCGCGCCGCTCTATCTCGGCGTCGCGCTGATCGTGCTTGCCTCGATCATCCTCATCACCAAGTTCGTGAAGGGCTTCTTCGCCAATATCTCGGTGCTGGTGGGCCTCATCATCGGCTTCCTGATCGCGCTGGCGCTGGGGCAGGTGAGCTTTGCCGGGGTCGCCGATGCGCCCTGGGCGGCGGCGATCTATCCCTTCATGTTCGGACCGCCGAAGTTCGACGTGGTGGCGATCCTGACGATGTGCATCGTTATGGTCGTGGTGATGATCGAATCGATGGGCATGTTCCTCGCCCTCGGCGAGCTGACCCACCGGCGGATCACCCAGGAGGATCTCGCCAAGGGTCTGCGCGTCGACGGCCTCGGCACGCTGATCGGCGGCATCCTCAACACCTTCCCGCACACGTCCTTCTCCCAGAACGTCGGCCTCGTCGGCGTGACCGGAGTGCGCAGCCGCTACGTGACCATCGCCGGCGGCATCATCATGATCGCGCTCGGCCTACTGCCGAAGCTCGCGCTGCTGGTCGCCTCGGTGCCGCAGTTCGTGCTCGGCGGCGCGGGAATCGTGATGTTCGGCATGGTGGCGGCGACCGGCATCCGCATCCTGCACGGGGTCGAGTTCCACGGCGAGAAGCGGCACAACATGTATATCGTCGCCATCGCCATCGGCATGGGTCTCGTCCCGGAGCTCTCGCCGAAGTTCTTCGACCAGATGCCGCATTTCCTCGGGCCGCTCCTTCACAGCGGCATCCTTCTCGCGGCGGTGACGGCGGTGATTCTCAACCTCGTCTACAACGGTTGGGAAGAAGCCGACGAATCGGCGCACGCGCACTGACGCCAGAGCGGCTCAGGCTCATCCACTACCGGCGCGGCGCTCTCGGGCGCCGCGCTTCATTTTGAGAGGGGGGTTGCCTGCGCATCGCCCGGGCGGCGTCGGGTCACTCGGCCAGCGCGCGCCAGCCGATGTCGCGGCGGGCGAAGCCGCCGGGCCAGTCGACGGCATCGAGCGCCCCATAGGCCAGGTCGCGCGCCGCCGCGAGGCTTTCGGCCCGCGCGGTGACGTTGAGCACGCGGCCGCCGTTCGAGACGAGGGTCGCAGCCTCGCGCCGGGTGCCGGCGTGGAAGATGTGCACCCGCGGATCGTCGATCTCGGGCAGGGCGATCGCCTCGCCGCGCGCAAAGGCGCCGGGATAGCCGCGCGCGGCCATGACCACGCAGAGCGCATGATCCTCGGCGAAATTGATCCGCGCCTCGGCGAGCCGCCCCTCGGCCGCCGCATGGCAGGCGTCGAGCAGCTGCGCGCCGAGCCGCGTGGCGAGCACCTGCGCCTCGGGGTCGCCGAAGCGGACGTTGTATTCCACCAGCCGCGGGATCCCGGCCTCGACCATGAGCCCGGCATAGAGCAGGCCGCGGAAGGGGGTGCCGCGGCGCACCATCTCGGCGAGCGTCGGGCGCAGGATGCGGGCCATCGCCGCCTCGGTGACCGCCGGCGTCATCACCGGCGCGGGCGAATAGGCGCCCATGCCGCCGGTATTGGGGCCCTCGTCGCCGTCGAAGGCGCGCTTGTGATCCTGGGCGGTGCCGAGCACGAGGCAATCCTCGCCGTCGGCCAGCACGAAGAGGCTCGCCTCCTCGCCCGTCATGAATTCCTCGATCACCACCCGCGCGCCGGGGCCCTCGGCGAAGATCGCATCGAGCGCGGCCTGCGCCTCGGCGGCGGTGGCGGCGACCGTCACGCCCTTGCCGGCGGCGAGCCCGTCGGCCTTGACGACGATCGGCGCGCCCTCGCGCGCCACATAGGCCCGCGCCGCCTCGGGGTCGGTGAAGGTCTGGCTGGCGGCGGTCGGCGCGCCGCAGGCGGCGCAGATCTCCTTGGTGAAGGCCTTGGAGGCTTCCAGCCGCGCCGCCTCGCGGCCGGGTCCGAAGGTGGTCACGCCCGCCTCGCGCAGCACGTCGGCGACGCCCTCGGCCAGCGGCGCCTCGGGGCCGATCATCACGAAGTCGATCGCCTTGTCGCGCACGAAGGCGAGCAGCTTGCGGCCGTCGAGGATATCGAGGGCCACGCATTCGGCCTCCTCGGCGATCCCGGCATTGCCGGGGGCGCACCAGAGCCGGTCGCATTTGGGGTTCTGCGCGAAAGCCCAGGCCAGCGCGTGCTCCCGCCCGCCGCCGCCGAGGATCAGGATGTTCATGCCGGCCGTCCCCCGTGCTGGAACTGCGGCTGATACCCACGGCGGGCCGGGGGCGCAACCCGTGTGCCGTGGAGGATGCACGGCTCCTGCGCAAGGCTGGGCCAGGCAAACTCCATTCGGCAACGCGGCCCGTTCGCCCGAGTTGCCGGCGCGCCCAGCGTCGCCATCCCGCCCCGCCCGCCAGGCGGGCGCTGCCCTCGTCCTGTGGCGGGGCCGTCGAAGGGGAAAGGATGAGATCCAGATGCGATGGCTCAAGAGAGGCCGGCCGTCGGGCTTGTCATTCGGCTTGCGCTCGGTGATTGTTCCGCGCCCGCTTCGGCGGGCGACACAACCGGCGGTCAACGGGAGAGCATCATGTCCAAGCCGATCGTCACCTATTTCGACTTCTCCGGCAGCCGCGGCGAGGAAGTGCGCCTGGCGCTGGTCCTGGCGGGAATGGCGTTCGAGGACAACCGCATCAGCCGGGAGACCTTCGCGCAGCTGAAGCCCGACCTGCCCTTCGCGGCGGTGCCCACGCTCGAGCTCGAGGGCCGCGGGGTCTTCGGGCAGTCCAACGCGATCCTGCGGCTCATCGGCCGCAAGCACGGGCTCTACCCGGAAGATCCCTTCGAGGCGGCCCGGCACGACGCGCTGATGGACGCGGCCGAGGATCTGCGGCACCGGGTCTCGCCCACCACGCGCATTCGGGATCCCGCCGAGAAGAAGGCGGCGCGACAGCAACTCGCCGCCGACTACCTGCCGCAATGGGGGCGCTGCGTCGATCGCGCGATCGGCGCGGGTCCGTTCGTCGGCGGCGAGGGGCCGGGTGTCGCCGACATCAAGCTCTTCGTGGTCGACCGGTGGATCACCGGCGGGGGCCTCGACGACATCCCGGCCGATATCTTCGATGCCTTTCCGAAGCTCAAGGCGGTCGCCGCGGGGATCCGGAGCCATCCCGCGGTCGTCGCCTGGTACGCGACGCCGGCCTAGGCGCAGGCCGACGAGGAACCATGGACCTGATCGAGGATCCCCAGCCGGGTGGCAATGCCCCCGAGTTCACCGTCTCCGAGATCTCGGGGGCGGTGAAGCGGGTCATCGAAGGCGAATTCGGGCGGGTGCGGGTGCGCGGCGAGATCGGGCGGGTGTCGCGCCCGGCCTCGGGCCATTTCTATCTCGATCTGAAGGACGACCGCGCGGTGCTGGCGGCAGTGATCTGGAAGGGCACCGCGCGGGGACTCGCGGTGCTGCCCGAGGAGGGCATGGAGGTGGTCTGCACCGGCCGGCTCACCACCTTTCCCGGCTCGTCGCGATACCAGATGATCATCGAGGATCTGGCGCCCGCCGGCATCGGTGCGCTGATGGCCATGCTGGAGAAGCGCCGCGCCGCGCTCGCGGCCGAAGGTCTCTTCGACGAGGGCCGCAAGCGGAAGTTGCCCTATCTGCCGGAGGTGATCGGGGTCGTCACCTCGCCCTCGGGCGCGGTGATCCGCGACATCCTGCACCGGTTGCGCGAGCGCTTCCCGCGGCCGGTGCTGATCTGGCCGGTGACGGTTCAGGGCGAGAAATGCGCCGTCGAGGTCGCGGCGGCGATCCGCGGCTTCAACGCGCTCGCGCCCGGCGGGCCGGTGCCGCGCCCGGACGTGCTGATCGTGGCGCGCGGCGGCGGCAGCCTCGAGGATCTCTGGGGTTTCAACGAGGAGATCGTGGTCCGCGCCGCCGCCGAAAGCGCCATCCCGCTGATCTCGGCGGTGGGCCACGAGACCGACACGACGCTGATCGATTTCGCCGCCGACCGCCGCGCGCCGACGCCGACTGCGGCCGCGGAGATGGCGGTCCCGGTGCGGCTCGACCTTCTGGCCGGGCTCGCGGGGCTCGAGGAGCGGCGGCGCGCGGCCCTGGCGCGCGGCATCGCCCAGCGCGGCCAGCGGCTGCGCGATCTGGCGCGCGGCCTGCCGCGGCCCGAGGCGCTGGTGGCCGAGCGCGCCCAGCGGCTCGACGGGCTGGCTTTGCGGCTGCCGCGGGCGCTGCGCGGCGTGGCGCAGGCGCGGCGGCTGCAGCTGGGGCAGGGGGCGGCCGGGCGGTTCGGGCCGGGGTTGCTCGCGCTCGGCAATGCCCGCCGCCGCCGAGACCTCGACCTGCTCGCGGCGGCCCTCGCGCCCGAGCGCCTCGCCCGCGGGCTCGGCCAGCGTCGCGAGCGCCTCGCCGCGCGGGGCGACCGGCTGGAAGGCGCCTTCGTCCGCCACGTGCGCGACGCCCGGGCGGGGCTCGACGGCCTCGGGCGGACGCTGGCGAGCCTCGGGCCGAAATCGGTGCTGGCGCGCGGCTTCGTGCTGGTGCGCGATGCCTCGGGCGCGGTGCTCACGCGGGCGGCGGGGGCGCGCGAGGCGGCGATGCTGGAACTCGAGTTCAGCGACGGCCGCGTCGCCACGCGCCCGATGCGCGTGCGAAGCCGCCGCAAGCGCCCGCCCGAGCAGGGTACGCTCTTCTGACCTTCTCCACCGTCGCGTCCCGCCGGCCGGGACGCGAAACGAAGCGACCTCCCGCGCGCGGTCTCGGCGCCGCGACGTGAATTTTCCGTGTGCAGGCTTGCCGGGCCGCGGACGGGCCCCCAAATTCTGCAGGTGCGAAAGAAATGCTGCGACCGCACAATGCGCCGGCGATGGTTTCCCGGCGCCCGAGCGAGCCTGACCGAAAGGGTGAACCATGGTCTACGGGCTGCCCAATATCAGCTTCATCGGCTGGCCGGTGCCGGTTCCCTGCGCCGCCCATGCCGGGCTGGGGTTCCGCGAGGCCCGTCCCGCGGATGCGCCCGGCATGATCGCGCATCTGCTGGCCCTGAGCCCCGAGGATCGCCGCATGCGCTTCTGCACCGCCGTCAACGACGGCCATGTCGAGCACCATGTCCGGTCGAGCTGGGATCGCAGCGGGCTCGTCCTTGCCGCCCATGACGGCCCGCTCTGGTCGGGCCCGTTCCACGAGCCGGGCCCGGTTCGGGCCCTGGCGGAATTCGCGGTCGAGGGCGGCGATGCCGAGCTCGGCATCAGCGTCGACGGCGCGCTGCGCCGCCGCGGCGTGGGCACCTATCTGGTCCAGACCGGCGCGCGCCTGCTCGCCCGGCGCGGCGTCAGGCGCATCCTGGCCTATACGATGAGCGCGAACACGTCCTTCCTGGTGCTGGCGCGCAAGGCCGGCGCCTCGATCGAGACCGATGGCGGCGAGGCCTTCATCACCTTCGATGTCGCCGAGCTGACCCGGGGTTACCTGCGCCGCCGCCTGGCCGAGCAGGTGTTCCGCGCGGTTCCCGCCGCCGCCGCCCGGTGACGGCGCGCCTCGCGCGGGCTTGATCCGGGGCGCGGAAGGGCGCATAAGCGGGGCCATGAAGACGTGCCGCAGCATCGCGATCTGCATTATCCGCTGACCCCAGTCCGCGGCGCGCTTCCCGTTCCCAAATCCGGTCCGACGTGATAGCCCGCCCGCGGCAAACCCGCGAGACGCACAGATGACCGAGATCACGCTCTACAACACCCGCACCCGCCGCAAGGAACCGCTGCCGACCGACCCGGGCCGGATCGGCATGTATGTCTGCGGCCCCACGGTCTACGACCGCGCCCATATCGGCAACGCGCGGCCGGTGGTGGTCTTCGACGTGCTCTTCCGGCTGCTGCGCCATGTCTACGGGCCGGAGCAGGTCACCTATGTGCGCAACATCACCGACGTCGACGACAAGATCAACGCGCGGGCGGCCGAGTCGGGGCGCGACATCCGCGCGATCACCGACGAGACGATCCGGTGGTATCACGACGACATGGCCGCGCTCGGCGCGCTTCCCCCGACACATGAGCCCCGGGCCACCGAGTTCATCGCGCCGATGGTGGCGATGATCGAGACGCTGATCGCGAAGGGCCATGCCTATGCCGCCGAGGGGCATGTGCTCTTTTCGGTCGCGAGCTATCCGGAGTACGGCCAGCTCGCCCGCCGCTCGCTCGACGAGATGCGTGCAGGCAGCAGGGTCGAGGTGGCGCCCTACAAGCGCGACCCGATGGATTTCGTGCTCTGGAAGCCCTCCGAGGCCGGCCTGCCCGGCTGGGAGAGCCCCTGGGGCCGGGGAAGGCCCGGCTGGCACATCGAATGCTCGGCCATGGCCCACGAATTGCTGGGTCCCTCCTTCGACATCCACGGCGGCGGCATCGACCTCGTCTTCCCGCATCACGAGAACGAGGTGGCGCAGTCCCGCTGCGCCCATCCCGAAGGATCCTTCGCCAACATCTGGATGCACAACGGCTTTCTCAACGTGGAAGGCGAGAAGATGTCCAAATCCCTGGGCAACTTCTTCACCGTGCGCGACCTGCTCGACCGCGGCATCCCCGGCGAGGTGATCCGATTCGTCCTGCTCTCGACGCACTACCGCCAGCCGATGGATTTCAGCGAGGAAAAGGTCGAGGAGGCGCGCGCGACTCTATTGGGTTGGCGGCAGAGCGCCTGGGAAAACGAGGCGGTCGCGGCCAACGGCACGGTGTCTTCTGAAATCCTGGGCGCGCTGTCGGATGATCTGAATACGCCCGCCGCGATCACTGCGCTGCACAGGCTGGCGGGCCAGCGTGACTGGGCGGGCCTGCTCGCTGGCGCCCGTCTCATCGGACTGCTTGATCCCGGCCTCTCGGATTGGATGGCCGTCACGACAGTCGAGAACGGAGTCGAGTATCCTTCCAACCTAGACGCAAGTTTGGTCGCAGTGGTCAGGAGGCTTCGGGACTCGTGGCAGGAAGCGCGGCTTGCAAAGGACTTCACGCGTGCCGACGAAATTCGTTCGGACCTCGATTCTTTAGGTGTAGAACTTCGAAGCCTTAGTGAGGGCCCCTTCGCCTATGTTCGGCAGGAGGTCGATCGCAAGCGACTCGGGGCGCTGGTATGACCCGCGAGCGGCTCTTCCTCTACGACACGACCCTGCGCGACGGGCAGCAGACGCAAGGGGTCGATTTCTCCGCCGAGGACAAGGGGCGGATCGCCGAGGCGTTGGACGGGCTCGGGATCGATTATGTCGAGGGGGGCTGGCCGGGGGCCAATCCCACCGACAGCGCCTTCTTCGAGGCGGCGCCGAAGCTCGGGCGGGCCACCATGACCGCCTTCGGCATGACCAAGCGCGCCGGACGCTCGGCGGCGAACGACGAGGTGCTGGCCGGTGTCGTCAATGCCGGCACCCCGGCGGTCTGCCTCGTCGGCAAGACCCACGACTTCCACGTGGCGACCGCGCTCGGCATCACCCTCGCAGAGAACCTCGACAACATCCGCGAGAGCCTCGCGCATCTGGTGCGCCTCGGCCGGGAAGCCCTTTTCGATGCGGAGCATTTCTTCGACGGCTACCGGGCGAACCCCGGCTATGCGCTCGACTGCCTGCGCGCCGCCCGCGACGCCGGGGCGCGCTGGATCGTGCTCTGCGACACCAACGGCGGCACGCTGCCCGCCGAGGTGCGCGCCGTCACCGAGGCGGTGATCGCCGCCGGCATTCCCGGCGACCGGCTCGGCATCCACACCCATGACGACACCGGCAATGCCGTCGCCAATACGCTCGCCGCCGTCGATGCCGGCGCGCGGCAGATCCAGGGCACGCTGAATGGTCTCGGCGAGCGCTGCGGCAACGCCAATCTCGTCAGCCTGATCCCGACGCTGATGCTCAAGGAACCCTATGCAAGCCGCTTCGAGATCGGCGTCGACCGGGACGGGCTGAAGCGGCTCACCCGCGTCAGCCGCCTGCTCGACGACATCCTCAACCGCGTGCCGAACGCCGCCGCGCCCTACGTCGGCGCCTCGGCCTTCACCCACAAGGCGGGGCTGCATGCCTCGGCGATCCTCAAGGATCCGACCACCTACGAGCATGTGGCCCCCGAGGTGGTGGGCAACGCCCGCTTCGTGCCGGTCTCCAACCAGGCCGGCCAGTCGAACCTGCGCGACCGGCTGACCAAGGCCGGGATCGAGGTGCCGGGCTTGAACGGGGCGCTCGCCGCGATCCTCGCCGAGGTCAAGGAGCGCGAGGACCGCGGCTATGCCTATGACGCGGCGGCGGCGAGCTTCGAGCTTCTCGCCCGCCGGCTGCTCGGCACCATGCCCGCCTTCTTCGACGTCGAGCGCTATCGCGTCACCGTCGAGCGCCGCACCAATGCCCGCGGCGAGATGGTCACCGTCTCCGAGGCGGTGGTGGTGGCGCGCTTCGGCACCGAGCGCGTCATGAGCGTCTCCGAGAGCCAGGACCCGGTCACCCACGCGGACCAGGGCCCGGTGAACGCGCTCAGCCGGGCGCTGCGCAAGGACCTCGGCCCCTACCAATCCTATATCGACGACATGAAGCTCGTGGATTTCCGCGTGCGCATCACCTCCGGCGGCACCGAGGCGGTGACCCGGGTGCTCATCGACAGCGAGGACGGGCAGGGGCGGCGCTGGTCGACCGTGGGGGTCTCGGCCAATGTGGTCGATGCGAGCTTCCAGGCGCTCCAGGACGCGATCCTCTGGAAGCTCGTGCGCGACGGCGCCCCGGTCGCCGGCACGGTGTGAGCGCCGCGGCCTGCGCCGATCTCGTGCGGCGCGGGGATCCAGACCGCTGGCGCACGGCGATGACGGCGCCGCCGGACCGCCGCGCCGGGCTGATGGCGCTCTATGCCTTCAATCTCGAGATCGCCCGCGCGCCCTGGCTCGCCTCCGAGCCGATGCTCGCCGAGATCCGCCTGCAATGGTGGCAGGATGCGGTGGCCGAGATCTACGCGGGGGCGAGGCCGCGCCGGCACGAGGTGGTGGAACCGCTCGCCGAGACGATCCGCGCCGGCGATCTGCCGCGAGGGCTCTTCGAGGAGACCATCGCGGCGCGGCTCTTCGATGCCGGACCCGCACCCCACGCCGACCGGCCGGCGCTCCTGCGGCAGATCGACCGGACCGCGGGGCATGTCATGGTGCTGGCCGCGCTGCATCTCGGGGCGCCCGAGACGGCGCTCGACGTGGTGCGCCGCTTCGCCCTCGGCACCGGCATCGCCGCGCTCCTGCGTGCCCTGCCGGAGCTTCGGGCGCGGGGCCATGCGACGCTGCCGGCGACGGTCCCGGTCGAGGCGCTCGCCACCGAGGGGCTGCAGGCGCTGGCCGAGGCCCGCGCCCGGCGGCACCTCGTGCCGCGGGCGGTCCTGCCGGCCCTGCTGCCCGGCTGGCT